>RDXT01000359.1 GCA_004292985.1 Bacteroidota bacterium | reverse complement strand
CTCGAAGAGTTTCACCTGCGCATGCTGGCAGCCGAGGCTGAGGATGGTCGCACCGGCCACATTGGGGTGTGCGACATAGCCTGCCAGCAGGCGCAGCAGGGCATCGGAGTCCTGGCGCGTGCCACCGCAACCACCTTCATGAAGGAGGAAACGGATGCCGTCCACGTTGGGAAATACGCGTCTTGCGCGGGCAGTCTCGGCGTGGCTATGCAGCGGAGTTGTAAGAATCTGCTCGGCAGGCGCCCCAGCCTGGTGCAGGCGGATCAGCTCGCTGATGTCGGGGCGGAAGCTGCGCTCGGTGGCATAACCCAGCGGCTCCAGAAGGGCTTCGCGCAGCACCTTGATGTTGCGGTTTTCGCAAAACACCAGCGGCACCATCAGCCAGTAATTGGCAGTACCGACCTGTCCGTCGCTGCGGTGGTAGCCGTCAAATGTGGCTGATTCCCAGCGGCTTACATCGGGTTTGGCCCAGCTGGTACGGCGCTCGCCCAGTTGGTATGGCTCCGCATCGTGGCGGACATTCAGCGTCGAAATCAGGCCTCCCCGGGCAATGGGAGAAACAGCGCGGCCTACCCTTACGCCATACATCCGCACGATATCGCCGGGAGACAAAGGCTCCGTCGCGAATTTATGTTTGGCCTCCACGCGGCTTTCCAGGGTATAAAGCGCATCTTCGTACTGCACCTGTTCGCCCGCTTCGAGGGTACGCAGGGCTACAAGCACATTGTCGGCAGGGTGTACTTTCAGAACAGATTGAGGCATGTGCACCAGAGTTTCGGACGAAGGTAGCGATTTTCACCAAAAACATTGAAGGGAAAAACAGATGCGGCAATCCCTGTTTTTTCAGTATGTTTGAAAGGCGAAAGCTCCTTACCACCTCACCTATATTACCTTGATACGAAATCTGTTACCCATACTTATCCTCCTCTCCGGATGGTCGGCGGCCTGGGCTGAGCCTACAGGCTTCACGCTGATCGGAGGCGCGAGGTCTGTGCGGATCCCGGTGGAGATTCAGAACAATATCATTCTGATTCCGCTGCGGATAAATGGTTCCTTTGAGATGAATTTTATCCTCGACACGGGGGTAAAAACGACGATTCTGGTCGAGCCGGTGATCTCGCCTTTTCTGGCACTGGACTCCGTGCGCAAGGTGCTGGTGCGGGGCCTCGGAGACGGCAACGCCATCGAGGCAGCCATGGCGCGCAATGTGTCTATTGCACTTCCGGGTGTCGAGGGCAGAGGCATCAACCTGCTGGTCCTGCCGGAAGGAATCATTTCCTATTCGGGGATGTTCGGCAAACCCGTGTATGGCATCATCGGATATGAAATTTTTAACCAGTTTATCGTCGAGCTGAACTACCAGCAGAAGTATATTCAGTTGTACAACCCCTTTGAGTTTAAGCTTCTGGGCAGATGGTCGCGCTTACCCATCGGACTCAACCGCTCCAAGCCCTACGTTACCGCCGAGATGACGGACTTCCGGGGGGAGCATATCAAGTCCGAATGGCTGATAGATACGGGCGCCAGCATGGCCATTTCCTTGTTCGACGAGCGCCTGCCGGTTCCGGAAAAAGCCATTGAAGCCTTTCTGGGTCAGGGACTTAGCGGAAATGTGTATGGAAAAATGGCCCGTGTCAAAACCTTTCAGCTGGGAGATTTTATCTTTGAAGACGTGATTACGGGGTACCCTGAACCGGGGTCGCTGAACCTGCCCGAATCGGACTCGGCGGTATGGTATGGCAACATCGGAGCGGAGGTTATTTCACGGTTCCGGATTATTTTTGACTACGGAAATGAGCAGATATTTCTCCGGAAAAACAGCGAATTTAAAAGTAAATTTGAATACAACGTCAGCGGAATCGAGGTCGTCGCTTCGGGCCTGGCCTATGATGTGTACCTGGTTACCTATGTGCGGCCCGGCTCTCCGGCAGAATACGCGGGCCTGAAAGTGAATGATGAACTGATTTCTGTGAATGGAAGCCCCGTTATTGGCCTGACTATTGAAGATATCTATACGCAGCTAAGTAAGCGCATCGGTCGGAACGCCCTCGTGAAAGTGCGGCGAAACGGTGCCGTATTTAAGTTTTCTTTCCCCCTTACCGAAGATTTATAAGCCTATATGTTTGTTCTCGAAAATGAATTTATCCGCCTTGAAATAAAAGCCCAGGGTGCAGAAATGACCCGTCTCTTTGGCAAAAACACGCAAACGGAGTACCTCTGGAATGCCGATCCGGCCTTTTGGAGCCGCCATGCGCCTGTGCTTTTTCCCATCGTAGGCCGCCTGCGCAATGATGCCTACACCTGGAAGGGCCAGAAATACGCCATGAGCCAGCACGGTTTCGCCCGCGACAAGGTATTTCACCTCGTGGAATCGGGCAGCGGCAGCCTGGTACTGGAACTGCTCGAAGACGACGAAAGCCTCGCTAAATATCCCTTTCCCTTCCGCCTGCTGATCAGCTACCACCTCGAAGGGCAGCGGGTGCGTGTGGGCTATGAAATCGAAAACACCGGGGCCGAAGACCTCCCCTACTCCATCGGCGCACACCCCGGCTTTATGTGCCCGCTCCATGAAGGCGAAAGCATCGAAGACTACGAACTGGTGTTCGAACAGGCTGAAACGGCTTCCATTCACCTGCTTCAGGGCGGTCTGTTCAGCGGGGAAATAGAACCCTTCCTCGACCATCAAAACCGCATCGCCCTCACCCCTGCCCTCTTTGACCGGGATGCACTGGTATTCAAGTACCTGGCTTCGAGGTGGGTGGACATCGTTTCGCGAAAAACCGATTCCCCTGTGCTGAGGGTCGGTATCGATGGGCTGGGTCCTTTTCTCGGCATCTGGGCCAAACCCGGTGCCCCCTTTGTCTGTATCGAACCCTGGCAGGGCCTTGCGGACTCCGTATCGGCCAGCGGCGACCTGATGCAAAAAGAAGGAATCGCTTTGCTCGGTTCCGGCCAGAATTCCTCCTATCACTTTGACATAACGCTTTTTTCCTGATGAAATCCGTGTGCATTTTTTGCGGCCACAGCAAGGGTCATTCTCCTGTATATGCAGAAGCAGCCCAGGCTACGGGCAAATTGCTGGCCACCGAACAAATCGAGCTGATTTATGGCGGAGGCAGCCGGGGCCTGATGGGCGTCGTGGCCGATGCAGCGCTGGCAGCAGGCGGCTATGTGGTGGGAGTCATTCCGGAGTTTCTCAATCGGATGGAAGTCGGCCATAAGGATGTGCAGGAACTGCTGGTAGTGAAAACCATGCACGAGCGCAAGCAACTGATGGCCGACCGCGCCGAGGGTTTTATGGCCCTGCCGGGTGGTGTGGGTACGATGGATGAACTGTGCGAAATTCTCACATGGGCACAGCTGGGCCTGCACAATCACCCCGTTGGCTTACTGGATATAGACGGTTTTTATCAGCCGCTGATCACCTTTTTCGATGAGATCGCCGCCAAAGGTTTTCTGCCTGCGGCTACGCGTGCGCGTGTATTGACAGATTCGGATCCGGAGCGCTTACTCCGCAAAATGCAGGCCTGGAAAGGCAGTTCCGAGCCGCAGCTCATGCACAGCGATCAGGTCTGAGATCAGCGGAACATCGCCTTGATGCTCCCCCAGGTGCGCTGCACCGAAGTAGGGTTGTGCGAAAGACTGCGCGTAAAACGATACGTTTTCCCATCCGCAACCACCTGAAGCTCATAGTGGAGAATGCGGCCTTCGGTCTTGAAAATATTATCGTCGAGGTAGGAATATTTGCGCGTACCATTGAGCGTAAGCGTACTCACATGCGTGAGGGTCTGCTCATCGTTAAAGCGCCGGAATATGCGAAATTCCGTAATGTTGTCTTCTGCCTGCAACTCCCACTCCAGTAACACATCTGCGCCATTCGGGATGATGTTAAAATAATTCATCAAAGGCACCTGCGCCTGGGCAGAGAGAGAGACAGAAAGAACAAATATCAGAGACAGTAGCGTTCGGGTCATAGTCTGGAATACCTATAACAAATGTAAAACTTTTGGCAGGAAGTCCAAATCTTATAACGTTATGAAATCATTAAAGATGGCTGATCTTGCTTTTTTTATACAGATATGGCAAAAGCCCCTATCTTGCATGTACCTATTATCGTACTAAAAAACATGACTACCCGCAGAGACTTTCTCAAAACCAGCGCCGCTGCAGGTGCAGGCCTGGCCTTCGCAGCATCTCCCGGCTTTCTTTTTGGCATGGAAGATAAAAAAGTGCGTCTGGGCTTTATCGGCACAGGCCTCCGGGGCCGCAGCCACCTCGAACTGGCCCTTCAGCGGACCGACATTGTGGTGCCTGCGATCTGCGACACAGATCCCGCTGCCATCGCCGAGTCGCAAAAAATGCTCAAAGCTGCCGGCAAACCCGAAGCCGTAGCCTATACGCAGGGCGAAGAAGACTTCCGCCGCATGCTCCAGCGCGACGACCTCGATGCGGTGATCATCGCTACTCCCTGGGAATGGCATACGCCCATGGCCGTGGCCGCGATGAAAGCCGGGGTCTATGCAGGGGTCGAAGTTCCCGCCGCCGTTACCCTCGAAGAGTGCTGGGACCTCGTCAATACCTCCGAAGAAACAGGCATCCCCTGTATGATCCTCGAAAACGTGTGCTATCGCCGCGATGTGATGGCGGTGCTCAATATGGTGCGTTTCGGCGTATTTGGCGAACTGCTCCACCTCGAATGCGGCTACCAGCACGACCTGCGCGGCGTGAAGTTTAACAATGGTGCCAATGGCGAAGGGGTGGAATTTGGCCCAAAAGGTTCTTCCGAAGCCCGCTGGCGCACCAACCACGCTGTCTATCGCAACGGCGACCTCTACCCGACCCACGGCATCGGCCCCGTGGCTTCGATGATCAATATCAACCGGGGTAACCGCTTCGTGGGCCTCAGCTCGATGGCAACCAAATCGCGCGGCCTGCATAAGTATATCGTGGACAAAGGCGGTGTCAACCACCCCAACGCCAAAACGGAGTTTAAACTCGGCGACATCGTTACGACCCTCATCCGCACCTCCAATGGCGAAACGATCATCGTATCACACGACACCAACAGCCCCCGCCCCTACTCGCTCGGCTTCCGGGTGCAGGGCGTAAACGGCATCTGGATGGATGTGAACAAATCCATCTACGTCGAAGGCAAAAGCAAAGAATCGGACGTGTGGGAACCTGCCAAATCCTGGCTCGACAAATACGACCACCCGCTCTGGACCCGCTACAACGACCAGGCCGAAGGGGCAGGACACGGCGGC
>RDXT01000358.1 GCA_004292985.1 Bacteroidota bacterium | reverse complement strand
CTGCTGCGCAATTTCGTACTCGTGGGCTGGGCTATCTACCCACTGGGTTACATGACCATGCCAGGCAACCTGCTCGACGGTATGTTCAACCTCGACCTGATCTATAACATCGGTGACGCTGTAAACAAAATCGGCTTCGGTCTGGTGGTGTATCAGGTAGCCGTAAACTCTACCCAGCGCGAGGCAAAGGCCTGATCCTTGTCTCTGCCACTTTTTGCGAAGGAGATGCCACAATAAGCGTCTCCTTCGCTTTTTATTTTATATTTGCGGAGAACCCCAACCTGCATCCTCCCTATGAATCTCCGCCGGCTCAGTCAAATCCTCCTTATTTCAGCGCCCATACTGATCGGCCTGCACCTTCTGCTGATCCCCGATGTGCAGTCCTTCTTCGGTTTCTCGCTCCCTCTTGCGCCCTTCACCTTTTTGCGCTGGGCCTATATCGTCACTTTTGCGGGCTATGCCTTTCTGCGCAAAAACCTGACTACCTGGATTTTTTTCTCGCTGATTCTGGGGGCTGAGGTGGGTCACGATTTTCCGACCTTCGCCGTAGAGTTGAATGTGTTCAGCAAGCTCTTTATCAAGCTGATCAAAACCATCATTGCCCCGCTGCTCATGTCCACCATCATTGTGGGGATTGCCGGGCACTCAGACATAAAGCAAGTAGGAAGACTGGGAATCAAGGCATTAGGATATTTTATTGCCGTAACGACCATCGCCCTCTTTATCGGTCTGGCAGCTATCAACATCAGTCAGGCGGGTAAAGGTATCGAGTTTAAGGAAGCGGGAACGGAACAGACGCAGACAGAAGTCCGGAAGCCCCTCACAGGCAAGGATTTTCTGCTCGACATTGCCCCTGAAAACATTGTCAAATCCATTTACGAGGGCAAGGTCCTGCCGATCGTAGTTTTCAGCATCCTGTTTGGCCTCTCGATGGTGCTGCTTTCCGAAGAAAAGCGCAGCCCGATGCTCCACTGGATGGAGAGCCTGTCAGAGACCATGTTCAAATTCACTTCGCTGATCATGTACTTTGCGCCGATCGGGGTGGGCTGTGCTATCGCCTATACCGTGGGGCACATGGGTATCGAAATTCTGGTCAATCTGGGCAAGCTGGTGCTGACCCTTTATGTGGCGCTGATCGCCCTGGGCCTGCTTGTTTTTTTACCGATTGCCTTGGTCATGAAAATAGATATACCCAAGTTTATCCGCTACGTAACAGAACCTGCCTCGATTGCCTTCGCTACGACCAGCAGCGACTCTGCCCTGCCCAAGGCGATGGAGCAGATGGAAAAATTTGGGGTTCCCCGCAAAATTGTCTCCTTCGTTATCCCGCTGGGCTACAGCTTTAACCTCGATGGTACCACGCTCTATCTTTCATTGGCGACCATCTTTGTAGCCCAGGCTGCGGGGATTGATTTAAGTCTGGGCCAACAGCTCGGCATTTTAGCTACGCTGCTCATCTCGTCTAAAGGCGTGGCGGCGGTTCCACGGGCTTCGCTGGTGATTTTATTTGCTACCGCAGAGCAATTTGGCCTGCCGCTCTGGCCCATTTACCTGATCCTGGGGGTAGATGAACTGATGGACATGGCCCGCACAGCCACCAATGTCGTGGGCAACTGCCTGGCAACGGTAGTTATGGCCAAATGGGAGGGAGAGTTCGAGGAAAACCCCAGTCCGGAAGCGATAGAATCCTGATTTTCAATCCCTTAGCTTAGTTCTGCCCAAAGGGAGTCTGTGGGCAGCTGCTGAACAAGTCCGACCTGCTGCAAGGCCGCGATCACGCTGGCAAGGGCCTCCGCAGGCTCGTCGAAGTTCATGTTCCAGCGCGTAATGGCCAGCCACTCGGCAGCCTGCCCCCGGTCCAGGCCATAACGCCCGGCCACGATTCCGGCTGCCGCAGGATTGTTCATGATCCTTTCCGCCTGATAGTCAACGAGTTCCAGCATCTCCCGCAGGGCATCGGGATATTGGATAATGCTCTCTTTTCGGGCAGCAATCACAAAACTCGGCCAGGGTGCTACCAGTTCGCCCACGCGGCGAAACTCTCCCGAAGTTACCAGGGGCTGTGTCATATAGCGCTCCCAAAAAAACACCTCTCCCCTGCCCTGCTTCATCGCCTCGCGTGCGCCATCGAGGTTGCCCGCCACTTCAAACTGTCCATCGGACAGGGTATGACCTTTTTGAGCCGCATGCACCAGCGCCATCAGGTGCGAACCGGATCCCCGGCGGCTGATTACCACCCGCCTGCCCGGCAGATCTGCCTCGGTAAGGATATCACTCCCGGCAGGCACGTGGATGCCCCATACCAGCGGACTTCCGACATATACCTTCACGATGCGGTGTGTATTTCCGGCCAGAATATTCGCTACAATCCCCTCTGTCAGCACCACAGCCACATCGAGGCTCCCTTCGCGCAGGGCCTGAGTCAGGGCGCCTGTGCCGCCAGGATAGTCCTGGTAACGCACATCGAGGCCCTTTTTCTCAAACAGTCCTCCCTCCAGCGCCAGACGCCAGGGCAGGTTAAAATGCTCCGGCACGCCGCCAACACGGATAACAACAGGTGATTTTTGCATGGGAAAAGGCAAAAAAATAAGTCCGCCAATTTCTTTTGTAAAGGAGTACAAATAATAGATATTTAAGCGGGATACCCAAGTTTCACTTTTATCCAATCTATATGAAACCCACTATTCTCACGGTTTGCACCCTCATTGCCCTTGTATGCAGCGCCTGCGCAAGCAAGGAAAGCGAAACTGAAAAAGCAGAAAGGGAAGCCAAAGAGCAGATCGAAAAGCTACCCGAAAGCATGCAGGGAGTGGCTGAGGCCCTCCGGAATGTCCAGGAAAAGGGCGAGGGCAGCCAGCCTGTGAATTTCCGCGAGCTCAAGGAACTCCTCCCTTCCCGTACCGGCGGACTGGCGCAGACCAACAGCGAAGGACAAACGGCCGGCAGTATGGGATTTACGATCTCGCAGGCAAACGCAGAATATGAGGAAGGAGACAAGCGGATCAGCATCAGCATCGTGGATGCCGCCGGAACAGGTGCCGTAGTTATGGGCATGGCTGCATGGACCATGACCACGGTGGACCGCGAATCGAGCGACGGATATGAGCGCACAGGCACGTTTGAAGGACACAAATCCTATGAAAAGTATGACAAAGGCAGCGAATCAGCAAGTCTGAGCCTGTTTATTGCCAACCGCTTTATCGTGTCTGTGGATGGCAGTAAGGTCAGCATGGACGATGTGAAGGGAGCAGCTAAAGATATTAATTTGCGAAAACTCGAAGGATTGGGTAAATAAAACGAAAAAGGGCGGCCTTCGGGCCGCCCTTATGTTGATAGCGTTTCGCTTACTGCTTCACAAACTTGAAGGTGCGCACCACACCTGCGGTCGTTTGCACCCGCAGCACATAGCTGCCGGGGGTAAGCTGAGACATCGTCAGGTCATTTTCACCTTCGGCCAGCATATATTTCGCTACGGTCTGGCCCAGATTGTTCATGATCTCGGCGCGGCCCTGGCCGAGGTTCACATGCAGGATGTCAGATACCGGGTTAGGATAAATCCGCAGTTCCTGATCGATCGGCTGTACCTCGACCACGTTGCTAAAGCTGTTTTTGCCATCGAGGTCCACCTGGCGCAGGCGGTAGTAAGCGGTTCCGGCCAGCGGGCGGTCGTCGGTGTGCATGTAGTTCTGGTTCTCTTTGGTGCTTCCGGCAGCCTTTTCGCGTCCAATTTTCTTCCAGGTCTCATTGTCAGCGCTGCGCTCGATTTCGAAGTGTGAGGTGTTCTGCTCACGGGCGGTGGTCCAGTTCAGCAGCACTTCGTTTTCGGTAGGTTCTGCCGTGAAAGCCAGCCATTCGAGGGGAAATACGGAGTATTCGCCAGCGGTATAGTCAGAGAAACTGGTTACGGTACCTGTAATTTCATTGGCACCGACATCCACCTGGTTCAGTACCGTCCAGGCTGATCCGTCCCATTTGCCGCCATAGTATTCAGCCTCGTCGCCTTCGATATCCACATCATCATAGATTGCGGAGATGTCGCAGGAGAAACCTGAAATACCACTTGAAGCGATAGACCAGTAGCGGTTGATAAAGTGCGTAGCGCTGGAGTTGTCCGGATGTTTGATCACCTGGAGGTTTACAGCAGCATAACCTGAGGCATATGAACCCCCTGTAAATGTCAGGGTGATGGGCGTATAATAACCTGTCTGGTCGCCTACCGGGAAGAGGAAGCTGCCCGCAGAAGGGAAGTTCTTGCGCAGCGAGCCGACAGTCGTTTCTACCACGATCATATTTGAGCCGGAAAAAGCCGTACCTGTGATCGTGGCTGTGTTGCCCAGTGTCAACACGAAGTCGCTCACAAATACCTTGGCATCGTTCATGGTCAGGGTAGAGTTCACGGTCACGTTTCCGGTGAGGATGATGCCGTTTTCGCGGTTTACTGTCAGGTTCTGGAGGGTAACCCCAGGGAGGTTGGTGCTGGCACCGAGCGGGCTGCCAATGACAATGTTGGAGCTGGCGCTACCTGTGAAGGAGCCCGAGGTACGGGTAATTTGTTCGTTCACCGTAATGGTATTTGCCCCGATCGTCAGTGCACCCCGGCTCAGCCTCAGTTCATCTTCTACGGTAATGCTCTGACCCAGCGTTACGCCAGTGGCATTGTTCGAGTCAAAGGTGCCGATGCTTGTGCTACCCGTACCGTTTACCTGAATAGCTGCAGAACCGTTGAAAGCGAGACCGCCGGTGCCTGTCGTTGTTCCGTGGTTGACAAAGTCTCTTGCGAGGGTGAGCGTAAAGCCACTCTGGAAGTTGACCGTCGTTCCGGAAGCGATTACTAACTGGCTGGCGTTCACGCTGTTGTTCATCTCCACGTCATTAAAAAGATACACAGGTGTGGTTGTCGCGTTGGGGATGCTGTAGGTGAGCCAGGTGCTGAGGGCGCTCCAGTTGCCATCGGCGGTCCAGACTTTACCTGCTTCCCAGGCCGTAGCGTCGCCCCAGTCCGAGGACTCCATGTTGGCGATGGTACCATCGTTGGCGTTGGAGGTTTTGTCATCGAGGGTAGAGCCTGTTGCATCATCAAAACGATAATAGGCGGCCAGGCCCGACTCGCTGCCTTCTAAGCTGCGGTACATATACTCCTGAATCTGCTGCTCGGTGCGGGCGGCGTTCCAGATGCGGACTTCGTCCACATTGCCATTGAGGTAGCTGCTGGCACCATAAGCGGCCTGCGCGATGGTCAGGGCATCGGAGGTGTTGCTGAGGGT
>RDXT01000112.1 GCA_004292985.1 Bacteroidota bacterium | reverse complement strand
ATCCGTGCCGGAATCAAAACCATCATTCTGCCCAAAGACAACCAGAAAGATGTGAGCGAAATCAAGCAGGAGTACCTCCAGGGAGTGGACATCCGCTATGTGGCCGAAATGGATCAGTTGCTGAAGCAAGTGCTGGAAAAACTCCCCTACCCCAAGGCGCTGACGCTGGTTCCTCCTAAAAAAGAACCTGAGACGACAAACGCCGCCCAGGTGCAGCTCGACGAGATCCGACAGATCGTGGCAAAAGCCTGATTGTCAGCAAAATATACGAAGCGTGGTCGCGCCCGGATGACGGGCGCGTTCGCTTTTTAGGGACTCTCCATTGGCCCGAGACATCAGCCAGACGCAGATGTCGAGATAGTGAAGCAGGGCGCGCTCGTCGGGGTCGCTCAAAATACCCTTCAGTTCCTCGTGGCACTCCAGCAAGAGCGGCCTGAGCGGAAGTTCCGGATGCTCCTCCCGCTGGGCAGCTTTGCTAAAAAAACGCAGCAGACAGGTCTCGGCCCGGTAAGCGCGTTTTTTCCGCTGGAGGTAGCGCTGGGCAGAGGCGGATTCGTATTTCAGAATGCTGTAATTGCCCAGGTCGAAATGCAGGCAGAGGTTGAGCAGCCGTGCATAGAGATAGAGTTCATTGTGAATGGTATCGTCAAATTCATTCAGCATCCGGTTTACCCAGGGCAGCGCTTCCTTGCTTTTTTCTACAGCAAATAAGGTGAGCGCAATCAGATAGGACATCAAAAACAGTTGCCTGCCATCCAGATGCCGCTCTACGCGCCGGAGGGTAGCGAGGGTATCGGGAATCAATGCATGGGCCTCTTCCCAGCGACCATAGTCGAGCAGGCGAACCAGTTCCGTTTTGCGGGCCTCCGTAAGCACCTGCACATCGAGGTCCCTGCGGGACTTTTTGAGCTGCTCGGGAAAAGAGAGAAACAGCGTCAGTTGCTCCTGAAACTCTTCTTCCGGGGCATGGCGTTTCAGATGAAGAATCCGCGCATTTACCGATACGTACTCTCCGGGAAATTCCAGCGCATAACTCTCATTGGCATCCATCAGCTCGATCAGGCGGTAATTGGCCATCAGTTCCCCCTGGGAGTCGCCCATCGCAAAATAGTACATCGAGTAGATCCGCCAGTACTGAAGTCGTGCCTGAAAAGAAAGCGGTATGGTTTCGCTTTGCAGAAAGGGGTGGAGAATTTTGTCCTGCAACTTCCTGCGGTCCTCCTCCTGCCGGGCAGTGGGCGTTTCCCGAAACAGTTCCTCCATCTCATAATACAGGCGGTTGAATGCCTGCATATTGTCGAAAAA
>RDXT01000357.1 GCA_004292985.1 Bacteroidota bacterium | reverse complement strand
CCGAAGTTCACGATCATCACCTGCACCGGAGCGGTGGAGAGGTCGCCAAAGAGGCCCAGGGCTTCCATCACATCATAAATTCGGTCTGCGCCAAAGGAAATTCCCACCCCGGAAAGGCCCTTTAAGCCAAATACGCCCGTCAGATCGGCATAGCGCCCGCCGCCGCAGATCGAGCCGATGGCTACTCCGTGGGCTTTCACTTCAAAAATGGCCCCGGTATAATAGTTCAGTCCCCGTGCCAGCGAAAGATCGAAGGTCAGGGTACCTTTGTACGAAGGAAAATGCTGGCTGAGGGCAAATATTTCTTCCATCTCTTCCACACCCTGATAGCCCGTAGAGCCGGGTGCAAAGCGGGTTTTCAGGTAGGCCAGCCGGGCCTGGTTGATCTGATCCTGGCTTAAGGTGGCATCATCGGGAGAAAAAGCGATCAGTTCGAGGAGCATAGCCGCATTTTCTGCACTGATTCCCCGCTCTGTCAGTTCTTTTATAACTCCCTCCTGCCCGATTTTATCTAATTTATCAATGGCTGTGCAAATATCTGTCGTCTTTTCGGGCGTACCTGCCAGTTCAGCATAGCCTGAAAGGATTTTCCGGTTGTTGATCAGGATCGAGAAGCCCGGAAGGCCCAGTTCGGTCAGCGCTTCATCAAACAAATTGATAAATTCCGCTTCATACAGCAACGAGTCAGAGCCTACCACATCGGCATCACACTGAAAAAACTCCCGGTAGCGGCCTTTACCCGGACGGTCGCCCCGCCACACAGGTTGTATCTGGTATCTTTTAAACGGAAAGGTCAGTTCATTTTGATGCATGACCACAAAGCGGGCAAAAGGCACTGTCAGGTCATAGCGGAGGGCCTTTTCGCTGATCTGGAAGGCCAGTTTCTGCGAGTCGTGCAGGTCTTTGGCGTCTTTGAGAAAGTCGCCGTTGTTCAGAATTTTGAAAATCAGCTGATCACCCTCTTCGCCATATTTGCCCGTCAGCACGGAGAGTTTTTCCATCGAAGGCGTTTCGAGGGGAAGAAAGCCCCGCTTGCGGAAACAGCGGCGCAAGGTGTCGAAGATGCGCTCGCGGCGCAACATCACCTCAGGACCAAAGTCACGGGTACCCTGAGGAATAGAAGGTTTTTGAGACATGGGGCGAAATTAATGCATTTCTCAATATTCCATGTATCTTAATGCTGCAATAGACCGTATTTAAGTCTATTAAAAACATACCCTCAATGGAACCCTTTGTAACTACTATCCTCTTTGCCCTCGGTGGCGCCGCTTTTATCCGCAGCGGATGGGTCATCGTACGCGAGCAAAACTCTGCTGTGATCCAGCGCCTGGGCAAGTTTCAGCGCGTGGCGCAGCCGGGCTTTCACTTTAAGCTCCCCTTCCTGGACCAGGTCGCAGGTCGCGTCTCTTTGAAAGTGCAGCAGCTCGATGTAAAAGTAGAGACCAAAACCAGCGACAACGTGTTTGTGCACATGAAAGTCTCTGTGCAATACCAGGTGCTCCGCGACAAAGTGTCTGAAGCCTTCTACGAACTGGAAGACCCCAAAACGCAGATCACCGCCTATGTATTTGACGTGGTTCGCGCCGAGGTGCCCAAAATGAAACTCGACGAGGTTTTTGCCCGCAAAGACGATGTGGCTGTGGCCATCAAAGCCGAACTGGCCGAAGCGATGGACAATTATGGCTATGGCATCATCAAAGCCCTCGTTACCGATATTGACCCGGATGAGCAGGTAAAGCGCTCGATGAACCGGATCAACGCTGCCGAACGGGAAAAAGTGGCTGCCCAGTATGAAGCCGAAGCCGAGCGTATCCGCATCGTAGCCATCGCACAGGCGGAAGCTGAAAGTAAAAAACTCCAGGGCCAGGGTATCGCCGACCAGCGCCGGGAAATCGCCCGCGGCCTCGAAGACTCTGTAGGCGCGCTCAATAAAGTAGGCATCAATTCACAGGAGGCCTCCGCCCTGATTGTGGTCACCCAGCACTACGACACCCTCCAGTCCCTTGGTACCCACGGCAGGTCCAGCCTGATCCTGCTGCCCAACTCGCCCAGCAACGCCAGCGATATGATGAACCAGATGATCACTTCCTTCACTGCTGCCAACCTCATGGGCAATGAAATGAAGCAGCATCAACTGATGGAAGGTAAAAAAGAGCATCCTACGACCCATGTGCCTGCTGTCGAGGATGAGCCGCTGAACGTGCAGTAAATTCAACAGAAAAACAAATGGGTCATCCCAATTACGGGATGGCCCATTTTTTGCTCCGCTGGCGCAGGCTTGAGTGCCTTTTGCCATGGGAAAGGCGGCTTTATTTGGTCGCCGTGTAATCTACTTTCGTCCAACCGGGCACAATGCCGCTGGTGCCATCTCCATAGCGGATGTAGGTGTAGTTACCTGTGAGGGTATTCCCTGACACCTGGCCCTGAATGATATAGACAGACTTGGTGCCACTCGCCAATACAGCGATAAAACGGTTGTTGCCCACACGGCCTTTCATGATGTGTGCGGACCATTCTGACTGAAAGCCCGTCATTTGCACAGTGATCTCATCGCCGGTCTGGGTGATGGTGAATGAGCAGTCACCGCTGACGGCATCCTCGACGGGCGTACGGTCGGTGTACACCTGCTTGCCGGAGAGCTTCATGGTGTAGGTACCGGCGATATTCTGAGCGGATGAACTACCGGCAAACGCCAGAAAGAACACAGCTACGAATACGGAAGAAAGAATTTTGTTCATTTTTGTTGTATAAGAATGATGAGTTGTGAAATTCAATCATTTGTGCCGGAGACGCTGAAGAACGTAACATGGGAGGGAGACAAAAAATAAAGAGCCTGCCGTTCCGCCCGGCGAAGCCCGGTCCAGAGGACCGGAATCTTTGTAGCATATGCCCTCTTTATTTTTTTTCACAAACGCTGGCGCAGGGCTGTGCCCTGGGCCGCCTATCTGCGGGGCTATGCCCCGATCTTGAAAAACCGGGCCGCAGCCCGTCAGATACAACACACGGGGCAAGCCCGCGCGAGCATTCAACAGAAAAACAAATGGGTCATCCCAATCACAGGATGACCCATTTTTCCCCAAACCTGTCCTTTCAGAAGTACAGATTCATGCCCAGACGCAGGTTGGTCTGCTGTGCAGCCTGCGGGGCAAGAAAAGCTGTGAGGTTATCACAGGCACTGTACACAACGACAGGTCCCAGTTTGAGGAGAAGATTTGCGCCTAAATTGTCCAAACGATGGTTCCGGACAGACCAGGTCAGGCCGCCGCTGAGAATTTTTCCCAGATCAGCACCTGCGTGGACCGCAAAAGCCGGATACCATTCACCCCGGTACAACTCGGTGTGAAATACGGCTCCCACACGCAAAAACTTCATCGCAGTCAGGGTGCCTCCGACATACAAACGGGCCGGAAGGTAACTGCGATAGGTGGCGGGTGCTTCGGTAAAAGTAATTCCGCCTAACAAAGAATCAGCAAAGGCCTGGGTATCTATAGAATCATGCGTAAGTAGTGTAAAAGGGTCTATGCCTTCAAAACGAATGCTCCCCTGGGCGGTGTAGCGCTTCGTGCCCTTGCTCCAGTTGATATATCCGAGGTCCACAGCGCTGGCCGAAAGCTGGATGCGGTCCTTCCAGAGCCGGACGTTTATCCCCAGATCAGCCGCCAGTCCCTGGTTTCCGGTAAAGGGCTGAAAACTCAGCTCCGGGCGGATGCTGTCGAGGTCGCCGAGGCTAAACACAGCCGTCTGTATTTCATAATCCGCCTCCAGACTGAGGTCGTATGTTTCGGCAGCCGTCGTAAAAGAGGCCTGCCGTTTACCTGCCGAAACATCCGCCATGCCTGCGAGGTACTTCAGCCGGACGCCAACATCTATGTGCTTTCCAAGTTTTGTGGCTACACCCGCACCGATTTCATTCCAGGCTGTGGCCTGAAAATCGGGTGCCAGATTTAATGTCTGCCCGGTATAGTCTGTATTGCCCTCCCAGGCCAGGGCCACCAGATCGCGCGGGTAGCGGATGCCCACATCGAGGCGGCTGCCTGCAAAAGCAGACACCTGCAAGCCCTTGATTTTGATCGCCAGGGACAATATATCTGCATTCACATTCAGCCGGATGAGGTTCATGTCATCCATCTGCGCAATGGCCGATGCCGGGTCCAGTTGCAGCGAATCGCTCCCAGGCACGGATTTTACCAGGTCCTGCCAGGCAAAACCGCTGTGTAAACCCTGCACATAGAGCGAAGGCAGGCCTACTGAGACCGTTTTCTGATTCAGAATGGCCGGATTTACCTCCTGCACCTGCATGGCGCGGGGCATAAAAAAGAGGTTCAGGTCTTGCTGGGCAATGGCCCCGAAGGGCAGCAAAACGCACAGCAGCAGCAGGGCAAGCGAATATATACGGCTTGTCATAAGTCTGGATAAATGAATGGGAAAAACAATCAGAATGCGCCTTCGGCTTTCACTCCCAGCCGGATGCCCAGGCTGTAGTCTTCGTAGAGTTTCACCGGAACGCTCCCGCTTTGGGTGCTGGCAAAGGTGCCTTTTACCCGGATTTTGCGGGCGCTGAAAACCGCATCGAGCTTCGATTCGCTCAGCGGAATGTCCAGCAGATGCCGGGCAGCACTTGTAACACGGCCCTCGCCATCTACCGGAGCGGCTTCGAGCAGCAGAGTCTGGTCGGCAAACAGCGAGTCGAGGATTTGCCCGCTTTCATCCAGAAAATAGGCCTGCACCTGCGCTTCGAAGGGGAATCCGTTGTCTGTAATCAGGCGCAGATCTGCCGAGCGGAGCTGCTCGATGGTCTGTGGACTGATGTCAAACTCCTGTGAAACAGACACCCCGCTGAAGCTGCCATATACAGGCACTTCGGCCCAGAAGCGGATATCAAAACGGCTGGTGTCGAGGATAAATCCATATTCGGAGGGGTCGCCTGCCGGGTGGCTGATCGCGTCTATCTGCCAGTTCACTGCCTGAAGGGCCGGAGAAAGCACCTCTGACAGGCGGGAGTTGGATTTGTCTAAGGCAATGCGGGTAAAGGCATTATTTCCTTTCTGTCCCAGGCCAGGATAGGCCAGCATAAAGCCCTCCTGCGACTGCGACGCAGCAATCGGAATCACCTCGCCCGAAGCCATAACTCCCTGAAATACAGGCAGATTTACCCGGATCGGGATGCCGAAGGAGTTGCGGATATCGAGTCCGGCGCGGGGGTCTTCGAGGCGCATGCTCAGCCCTTCGAGGGCAGCGGGCAGCTCAAAAACCGTGGTATCCGCACCG
>RDXT01000356.1 GCA_004292985.1 Bacteroidota bacterium | reverse complement strand
GTCGGGTGTGTCCGAAGGGTAGGTCTCACATTTGTCCTGCTGCCCCGGATTGGGGCCGCCCGCCAGCAGGCCTGGAACGGGTGCTACTGCCTGATCGCTCTCCGACAGCCGGTGATGCGGATGCAGGGGCGTTTTCTCTCCCATGCCTGTCAGAAAAGAATATCCGGTAGCATTCCGTCCCAGCAGATAGTCGAGGTTGCTCAGCGCGCCCGCCAGAAAGCGGCGGTCTTTGGTCTGTATGTAGTTCTGTATCAGCAAGATCCCCTGGTTGGCAGCCACAGCGCTGCTTCCCCATACAAAGTCTGCGGGAGTGCCGCCCATCACGGTTGCATAATAGTGCCCAGAACTACCTTCCAACAGCCTTTCTGCCGCGCCTGCCAGCTCGCTCCGCAATGTCGGCAGGTCCTGTCGGGCGCGGGCCATACTCTGCCCATGCCGCAGCAAGGTGTAATAGCCCAGCCACTCCACATCGGACCAGGAAGGAACGGGTGTCCGTTCATTCGGGAAAAGGGTCGCCGGATAATACGATTCTTCGCCGGTGCTCACATACAATTCGGTAGCCGCCCATATCCATTCGTCTTTCACGTCTCCATCGCCATAGGCTCCCGTCACGACATCCGGATCAAAACGGCGATTCATTTCATCCTGCTCATACAGGACTGCCGGATGCGCCTTTGCCCAGTCCCATGCACGCCGGGCCGCAGAGAGGCATTTGTCCGCCAGCCCCGGAAACTGCTTGTCAAAGGGCCGGTACACACGCGCGGCCTGCGCCAGTACCGCTGCAAAGTCGAGCGTCGCTGCGGTACTTTTCTGCACGACATAGCGGGGCGCGTTTGCCCTGGCAGGGGGACTGACCATGTCGCTGAATTCCGCGTTGGTGAGTTTATGATATACCCCGCCGTCGCCGGGGTCCTGCATGGCCAGCATCCACGAAAGATTGACATAGACTTCGTCCAGCAGGTCAGGTACGCCGTTGCCGGACTCCGGAATACGGGTTTCGAGCTCATTCATCAGCGCCGGAAAATCCTCATACAGCGACAACAGCGTTCCCATCGTAATGCCGCTGTTCACAATGTATTTGTTGTAATCCCCTGCATCATACCAGCCACCGGGGGCGGATATGAGCGTACCTGCGGGCCGCCCCTCCGAAGCTGCCGAAGGATGTACCATCACCTCAGTATCGGGGTGCCCGGCAGCGTGGGTCCATTCGCCCGCATATTCCGGTGTCAGGGGAACAGATACCCGCTGAAAGTAAAGGCCTTTTAAGGAGGCGATGGCGGCGCTCCGGTGTACATTTGCCTGAATATCAAAGGGATAGGAACTGCCCAGGCCGGGTACATGCAGTACATAGCTTCCCGGTTTACGGAAGGCCGAGAAGTCGGCGATGCGGGTCGTCTTGTCCGAGTACGCACTGTTGCGGGGGGCAGAAAGGGTGCCTTTATATAAGGTATCGCCGGGAGAGCCGATGGGGCTGAGGTAAAAGGAACTGCCCTGGCCTGAGGCGAGCACTGCCTGTTTGGGCGCACGGGGATAAAAGCCTGTCTGGTTCAGGCGGACCCGTTCTCCGGGCTGCTGCGCCGGGCAGGTCTGTGTAAGGAGGAGCAGGCAGAGCGTAAAAGCAGCGAGTCTCATGTACTAATAATTTAAAATAGGCGTTTTCGGGTCGGAGACCACAGCACAAGCGGGAGTATGTTGGTAATCAAACACATAGACACATAGAGATCATAGGAATATCGGTATTGTTCTATGTGTTCTATGTATCTATGTGTTAAAAAAACACCTGTTCGGGTCGGAGACCACTCACAAGCGGGCAAGCGGGGAGGCGCTAAAGCTTCGCCAGAATCTCCTTGATCCTGACCCAGGACTCCGCGCGGGCCGCCTTGTTCTCCTCCGCTCCGGCAGGATCATCGCCCAGACGCATATAGGCATGGCCCGCACCGGGATAGGTAACCGCTTCATATACTTTTCCCGCCGCTTTCATCCGCTGGGCCGCTTTGGGGATTCCGGCATTAATCCGCTGGTCATTTCCCCCATAAAATCCATAGACAGGCGTAGTAATCTGGCCATAGACAAGGCTGTCTTCGGGCGCACCGCCATAAAACACCATCGCTGCCTTTACCTCTTTGTTATAGGTAGCCATGCGGAACGACTGCGCGCCGCCCCAGCAAAAACCGATTACGGCTGTTTTGCCATTGCATGCAGGATCTTTGGCGATAAACGCCTGAACCGCATTGAGGTCGGCAGCTACATTGTCGGGATTAAGCTGGTAAATTGCATTGCGGGCAGCATCTTCGTTTTCAAAGGTGCTCGTATGGCTGTGAAGCGAATCGAAATCGGAAAGCAGATCGGGCGCGATCACCAGATAGCCCGCTCCGGCAAGCTGGTCGGCAAAACTCCTGACCCAGGCCGTAAGACCCCGGTTTTCGTGAATCACCACCACTGCTGTCGTCGCAACCGCCTTTTGCGGATAGACCACAAAGGCCCGTATCGTCCTGTTTCCGGACTTCACTTTTACCCATTCCTGGTGGCGGGGCGACTGCTCTAACTGCTTCAGCGCGAAGTCCTGGGCCAAAAGGCCGGAACAGAGGGTCAGCAGGGCAAGTAAGAATATTGCGTATTTGGTCATATGTCGGAGGTTAGAATTCGTATCACAAGATATGCATTTTTATGTAACAGGAAAGACCATTGCAAAAAGCCCGTTTTTATCGCCCTGCACAAATATTCAGGTTTCCCTATTTCTGGCGTTATTTTTGAATAGTTTATGAAGGGGAAATTTTCAGTTCAGCTATTGTTTTCGCCGGCTAATGCTGCTAACTTACTGATCCACCCATTCACCTCATGGATTCAGTTTTACTTCACTGGGAAACCTTGCTCGATGAAGTTGCCATTGCGATGCTCGATCCGACAGCGAACCATTACTTCGACACCACTGTGTGGGAGGTAGTTGTTGCGCAGAAAGATGAACGCGAAGAACCTTTGTTGCGAAACCAGTCCCCTGCAACTCCGCGCCGCTTACCGGTGGCCAAAGAAAGCATCTGGGGCCAGTTGATGATTGCCCGCGATTTTCTGGAAAACGAAGACGATATGCTGTGGAAACAGCGCCTGCTCGACGCGCTCCAGGACTCCGGCTGCTCCATGGACCCCTTCCTGAACCTCCTGACAGACAACCCCGCCATGTTCCGCCGCTGGATATTCTTTAAGTTCTCGGCCTATCGCCAGAAAGCCGAAAGCTGGCTGGCTTCGCTGGGCTTATCTCCCTGCCGGATGTATGGCGTGCACAGCTATGTGGCGAACTGAGTTCAGGTTACAAAGGGGCAATTCAGCAAAAAAATCCGCTCTTCGGCACGGGTAAAGACGGTGTATGTCCAGCGGATGTAGGCCTTCATATCCTGCCCGTAGTCCGGCTCGAAGCTAATGACAACATTTTGCCATTGGCCCCCCTGTGACTTGTGCCCGGTAATGCAGTAGCCGTATTTGACCTGGAGGGCATTCAGGTAAGGATCGGTGCGCAATTGCTCTGCCGCCTGGCTCATGGGCAGGTTGGCGTACTCCTGCTGCCGGGCCATAAATGCGGGCTGCATCGCCTGGCGGTCGAGCTGGGGAAGCTTGGAGTTGAGCAGATCGAGCACCAGTTTGCCATACAGCACAATGATCTCGCCCTGACTGTCCATAAACTCGATTTCGGCATCCATCCATTTCAGGCCATATTTTTCCTCGTAGGTTTCGGGGAAGGTAGCCCTGACGGTTCCCATTTCGCCATTGGCCACAAAGGGAAAGCGCTTGGGATCACCCCAGGCATAGTTATTCCGCACCACCATCAGCAGGTCGGAGGGGATCAGCGCCTCCTCCACCCCGTGCAACTGCCGCCGGATCGCCTGGTTGATGCGCGAAGCCTGGCCATTGGAATAGGAAATAAACACCGATCGGTCGGGATTTCCCTCCTGGTAATAGCCCAGATAGGTCTCGATGGCCTCCCAGGGGTTTTCGAGCGGCTGCACCTCGCGGCCTGTTTCCAGCACGGGGTTATTTTCGCCCTCCGAAAGATAGGCGTCCCGGATCAGTACCGCATTTTCCAGCACCAGCGAGTCGGCCATCTGTCGTTTTACCTCGGATAAATGGGCCTCGGTGAGCGTAATCTGGCCCATGCGCAGCAGCCAGCGGGAATCCAGCGCAGGCGAAAGTTTGTGCCCCACGGGCGGCAACTGAACCGGGTCCCCCACAATCAGCAGTTTCCGCTGCTCATTGTTGCTATACACATAGGAAATCAGGTCGCTGAGCAGGCTTCCCGTGCCGTCCTCGCTGCGGTCGCCGATCATAGAGGCCTCATCCACAATGTAGCAGGTCAGGGCCTCCTCTTTGTTGGGCTTGAGGTCGAACCAGATGTCGCCACTGATGCCTTCGCGGGGGCTGTAGATATGGTGGTGAATGGTATAGGCCAGCCGTTTGGTGCGGCGTGTGATGACCTTGGCGGCCCTTCCTGTGGGCGCCAGCAACAGCACCTGGTAGCCTCCCCGCCGCAGCAGGCGGCTGAAGAGGTTGATCATGAAGGTTTTACCTGTACCGGCAGAGCCCGTCAGCAGGAAGGCGCTGCGGGGTGTATCTTCCCGCATGAACTCCACAAAGCGCCGCAGCGCCTCAAACTGGTCGTCGCTGAGGGTCAGGTCTTCCAGCCCAGTCATTTGGCGCAGCACTTCCAGGCGTAGTTCTTCCATGCAGGTCTCAGTCTTCGGTGAGGTAGGTTTTGGTCATTTTCGCAGGAACGACGATGATAAAATCAGCCCGTTTCAGGTTTTCTGTGTCGAGGCGGTCCAGATCTTCCTGCTCGACCACCGAAAGGGTCAAAACCCGGATGCCGGGGCGGTAATGTTGCAGATACCAGACCATTCCTTCGTGGAAGTCGGAGTGGTAGGAGCCGTTGAGGTGCAGGGCCTGCTTGCCGGAACTGAGGGCAGCCAGCAGCCGCCAGGCCATGGTCGCATCTTTCAGCGCCTGGGCGGCAATGAAGTTGTCGGGGTTCATCCCGCCGCCGTGTCCGGCGAACATATCGCGCATCGCCGCGTAGGCAGGCAATTGATAATCAATGGGATAGGGTAGGGGGCAGAGCAGCGCCTTCTCTTCGGCGGGCAGGGTATCGAGGGCCGCAGCTCCCTGCCGCGAAACCAGGCGCGCATAGGTGCGGGGAACATTCCCGGCGACAAAGGGCACTCCGGCACTGCGGCACAGCTCCACCACCGGGCGGTAGTCTGTGGCGTAATTGTTCCAGAGTTTG
>RDXT01000355.1 GCA_004292985.1 Bacteroidota bacterium | reverse complement strand
TACAAAGGATTCGAACTGGGCGCATCTGCTGACTTCCAGCTCGGTGGCAACTTCTTCTCCGTTACCCGGATGTTCAACGCTTACTCTGGTCTGGCTGACTTTACTGCCGGCAACAACGACATGGGTAATCCTAAGCGTGACCCAGTGGACGAAGGCGGTGGTGTGCTGCTGGATGATGCTGTCAATGAAGACGGTACGCCAAACCAGACCTATGTAGATACCCAGAGCCTGTATGAAGGTGAACTTTTCGCCCTGCATGACTACTGGATCTTTGACGCCAGCTATGTGAAACTGCGTGAAGTACGTCTGGGATATGTGATCTCCAAGAGCATGCTCGGCAACCTTCCGATCCAGACCATCGGTCTGTCAGTAGTAGCCCGCAACCCGCTGCTGATCTACAGCACGACCCGCGGCATTGACCCATCCGAACTCGAAAGCTGGTGGAAAGAAGAAGGCCAGCACCCTGGCATTCGTTCCCTGGGCTTCAACATCAAACTGGGCTTCTGATTTTTTGGATGAACTAACAAGATTGATTACCACATGAAAAAGATATTCTTCATTCTGGGCGTTGCTCTGCTGGCTGTCGGTTGCGACCCCAGCGATTTTGGGGACATCAACAAGAACCCCAACGCACCTTCCGATCCGCTTACCTCGGCCCTGTTCACCGCAGCTATGCGGGATGTTGCGCAAGCTCCTACTTCTTCTGTAGGACCCCTCTATTCGCAGCACCTTTCTGAAAAGCAGTACACCGAAGAGTCGCGCTACCGCACGATCAACTTCGACTACGCTTTCTGGTACACAGGCCCGCTGGCCAACCTCAATGAGATCATCCGCCTCAACACGGATGCTGAGACCAAGGATGTGTCTGCCGCCAATGGTTCCAACAACAACCAGATCGCTGTAGCCCGTATCCTGCGTGCCTATATGTTTCACCACATCACCGACCGCTGGGGAAATATCCCTTATTCAAACGCGCTGAAGGGAAGTGAAGCATTCAGCCCCTCTTTTGATTCCCAGGAGGCCGTTTATGCCGACCTCTTCAAAGAACTGAAAGAAGCTACTGCCCAGATCGACGGCGGTGCAGGTGTCACAGGTGACGTGATCTGCGGTGGCGATATGGAACTGTGGAAAATCTTTGCCAACTCGCTGCGCATGGTCATGGCGCTTCGCCTCTCGAATGTAAATCCGACCCTGGCTCAGGCTGAGTTTACGGCTGCACAAACGGCTGGTGTGATCTCCTCCAACGACGAGAACATCTTCTACCAGTTCCTGAATGACGCTGCAAACGAAAACCCATGGAACACCCGTTTCGACACCCGCCTCGACTTCTGCCTCAGCAACACGCTGGTGGATTACATGAAGCCGCTGGCTGACCCACGTCTCGACGTGTTTGGCAACAAGGCCATCGGTGCAGGCGAAGTGGTGGGTATGCCTTATGGCATCAACAACACAGACGCAGGTGCTATCGGCAACAGCGAAGTGTCCTTCCTCGGCGCTGCTATGCGTGCCCAGGACGCTCCTGCTTACTTCGTGCACTATGCCCAGATCCTGTTCTCCCAGGCTGAAGCTGCCAAACTCGGCTGGATTCCCGGCGGAGATGCAGAGGCAGAAGCCCTGTACAAAGCAGGTATCAAAGCTTCATGGGAGCAGTATGGCGTATTTGATCAGGCTGCGTATGATGCCTTCATCGCAACGCCTGCCATTGCCTACACACCTGCTACGGCAATCAAGCAAATCCTTACCCAGAAGTGGGTAGCCGGTTTCCTCACAGGCTATGAGTCATGGGCAGAATGGCGCCGTACCGGATATCCGGAACTCGCTGCTGCACCTGCTCCTCTGAACCCCAGCGGAAAAATTCCGGTGCGCCAGGCATATCCTACCTGGGAGTCTAACCTCAACAAGGCTAACTACGAAACCAACGTAGCTAACCAGGGTGCCGACGATCAGGATACCCCTGTGTGGTGGGATAAATAAAAACCAGGTCAGTCCGCTGATTTGAACTGTATAAAAAGAGCCTTCCGTCAGGGAGGCTCTTTTGTCATATTAGCTACATTTCCAATGGAGAGACTTGCGTATATTTGGCTAAATATCTGATCGTATGCCAAACAAATCCACATTCGCTTTGCTCGCAGTCCTCTGGGCCTGCATAGGGTGTAATCCCAGGCAAGCGCAGACCCCGGCGGCAGAAGCTACCCCTGCACTGCCGGTAGCTCAGACATTTGCCACCTCTCCCGACTTTGGCTCCTATTGGTACCAGGGTAAGGCTGAAGTTACCAGTTATGTGCTGGAGCAGGCCCGCTACGGGGAAATGCGCAAAGGAGAAGCCGTACTGATTTTCGTGACGGAAGACTTCTCGATGAAAAAACAGGTAAAATTAGACGACCCGGAAAAAGCAGGCGCTGACCGTGTGCCGGTGCTCAAACTGAACCTGACCAAAAAGTTTAACACGGGCATTTATCCTTATTCGCTGATGCAATCGGTGTTTACGCCTGTGCAGCGCGGCCAGTATCCGCAAACGCTCAAAACAACCATGACGGTGCAGGAATGGTGCGGCCATGTCTATAACCAGCTGAACCTCACCGGAAAATCCTATAAGCTCACTGGATACTCCTATTTTGAATCGGAAGGCGATGAGTCCGAAACGCTTGAAGGCGTATTTCTGGAAGATGAAATCTGGACCGTGCTGCGCCTCGATCCGGCTGCCCTCCCTACAGGTAAGGTGAAAATGATCCCCGGATCTTTATACTCACGCCTGAAGCACAAGGACATTGTGCCCACAGAGGTGGAGGCCACCCGCAGCGAAGAAAATGGCCTGGCTGTGTATTCGGTCACGTATCCTGCGGCAGGCCGCTCCCTGACCATCCGTTACCAGAAGGAATTTCCATACCAGATTGAATCCTGGGAAGAGACCTATCCCGATGGCTGGGCACCCGACTCTCCCAAGCTGACTACCCGCGCGACGCTGAACAAGCGCATCAAACTGGATTACTGGACGCACAACCATAATACAGACGCCCCTCTGCGGGCTGAACTGGGATTGCAGTAGTTTTCACTCCGCTGGTGAGTGGTCTCCGACCCGAACCTCCGTTAAAGCAAACAGCTCCGCGAATCCAACGATTCGCGGAGCTGCTTCATATATTCCCCTCTTATCGGGGGCTGCGCCGGGAAGGCTGCTGCCGTTGTTGTTGCTGGTAAGGAGGGCAGTTGTTGACCGGAGGGCGGACAATCACCACCGGAGGGCGGTTGTAATAGCCACCGCGGTTCCAGTAAGGATCGTATCCAAAGCGGCCATTGAAATAAGGCGAGCCATAGATCCAGGGATTGCGGGCAGCTTGCTGAAAAGCGAGGCGCTCACGTTCCTGTGCAATTACCCGTCGCAGGTATTGCTTGCGGAGGCGCAGTTCTTTGGCTTCTCTTTGGGTGAGCGAAGATTTGTCTGTGCTTTTCAGCTCGATCAACTCACGCTCAGCGCGGTCGAGGCGGTCAGTGTCATTGGATTGCTGTGCCTGCACCAAAGAAGTACTGAGGATCAGGCCAAGGAGCGTAAGGAACTTCAGATAGGGTCTCATGATAAAAAAACGTTACAGGTTGCAAGGAAACTACACCTGTGTAACGGGGACCTTTTGCAGGAAGTTCGGAAGGAAAAAACAAACGTGGGGAGAGAGAGCAATCCCGTGCAGAACAGTTGAGCAACTGTGACAGCGCCTCAGGGCTTCAGAATGCGGTCGAAAGCGATTCCGGAGGGTTTATCCGCGCGGACCATATATGTTCCTGCGGGGAGGTGGCTCACATTGATCTGCGACTCTTGCTGCTGTGCCTGAACAAAGGCGACTTCTTGTCCGAAGGAATTCCATACGGAGACCCTTGCGCTGGTCCAGTTATCTGGCAGGGTAAGAGTGAGGGTATGGGCAGAACATACGGAGTGAAGAGATTCAGCCGTTTGTGAATGGGAAACAGAGGAGTATATCACAGACTCGTCGGTGAGCACGGCTTTGATGCGGTAGCCTTGTGACTGGCCGGAGGGCTTGAAAGAGAACGTAAATAATTCGCCTGCTTTAACGAATTCTTCCGGATTAATTCCCCCTACGGTTTGGAAAAACCCGTTTGCGCAGAGCATTTCCACCATAAAATACTCAACAGGAGCATCATTGGAGGAGTTCCAGCTCAGCAGAACGATGTCGGCCCCGTTTCGTACGCTCAGGCGTATTTCGGGAGTGTCGGCGAGGGCAGGAAGAGCCATCACGACAAGGAGGAGCGATATAATAAGCCACAAGGTGCGTTTCATAGCCTCTTGGATGTATGGACGTTGAGCAAGGATGAACAACATGAGACTGAAGCTATTGAAACGGAAAGGATTTTTACCCCAAAACCTTACCCGTTTACAATGACTAAGTTACGATGAAAATCGCTTCGGCTTCGCTTTATGTAATATTTATGGTGAAAATGAACGTTTTTTCGGTCAGCTCTGGCCGGGGAAGCGCCTTAGGCTACTGAAAACGGGAGTAATATACAAAAAACTGTAATATATTTTCTCCGAAGGCAGGTAAGAAAAAAAACGCCTCAGGGCTGGCTTTGCATGATTGTGACGATTATGGCCGGAAAATTACATGCGCATCAGGTCACAATTCGTCCTAAAACTTCATATACCTGCACTTTTTCCTTTTTTCCTTTCACTTCGATCGGGTTCCAGGCATGGGCCTGTATGAGATGTTTCACTTTTTCATAGACCGGCGAGCTGATGAGAATCTTGTTGGGAGCGTCTTTTGTGAGGCTTTCGATGCGTTTGCCGGTGTTTACGGTATCTCCGGTAACAGAGTAAGAGAGTTTGGCCTCGGAGCCGAGGTTTCCTGCGACCGCTTCGCCGCTGTTGATACCGATGCCGATTTCGATTTCGCGTCCCAGCTTATCCCGGTAGCGGGCATTGAGTTCTTCGCGGCGCTTCATCATGTCAATGGCGCAGAGCACGGCGTTTTGCTCATTATAAGGTGTGGCGATGGGCGCACCGAAGCAGGCGAAGACCTCGTCGCCCACAAACTGGTTCACCGTGCCGTTGAATCGGTTCACAGCCTCTGTCATGATGCCGTAATAGTCATTGAGGAAGGCCACTACCTCGCGGGGGGGCAGCACCTCGCTCAGGGGCGTGAAGCCCCGGATGTCGCAGAAAAGCACCGCAATATCCTTGAGTTCGCCGTCAAAAATAGAGTCATTGGAGTTGCCCAGGGCCTTGGCGACTACGGCTTCGGGCACATAGCGCATAAACAGTTTGAGC
>RDXT01000111.1 GCA_004292985.1 Bacteroidota bacterium | reverse complement strand
CCGGTTGGAACAGTATTTGTAAAGCATTACTGATTTCGGAATGCTTTACCTGTGTCTGCCGGATACATTCTTCTCAACCCCGGACAAACGTCAATGAAACTTCACATGAGATTAGGTAACTGTCTCTTTTCTTGCGGTCTGATCGCGCTGTTGTTCAGCAGTTGTATCTCTTACAACGAACTCCTCTACATCAACGACTCCCGGATTCCCTACGGCAACAACAAAGACACCTTATATAATATTGCTCCGAAACAGCCTGTTGGGAAACTGCCCTACTACGGCTCTTATCCGCTGGAGCAATACAAAGTGCGTCCGCAGGACAATCTGGTGATCCACGTTTCAACCTACAGAGACAACTCGACCGAGTACTTCAACCGCGACAAAACAGGCGGAAGTTCGGCTGCGTTTGGTCCGGCTGCCATGTACCTTTCCAGCTACACCGTCAATGATTCAGGAAATATCGAGCTGCCCCTCATCGGCAAGGTGAAGGTAGCCGGATTTACCCTCGACCAGATCAAGGAGACCCTCGATAGCCGCCTGAGTGTGCACGTAACCTACCCCCAGTCGGTAGTGAAGCTCGCCAATTTCCGGGTAACGGTGCTTGGCGAGGTCAAAAAACCCGGCATGGAGTACATATATGACGACCGGGTGAGCCTTTTTCAGGCGATCGGTATGGCCGGAGACCTTACTGACTATGCCGACCGCAGCAAAATCAAGCTCGTGCGCGAGCGACAGGGATATTCTGAGATTGTGTATCTCGACATTACAAAGCCTGAAACCCTGGCAACGGAATTTTATTATCTTCACCCCAACGATGTGATTTATGTAGAGCCGACCAAACCGCGGGCTACCGAAATCAACTTCCGCACCGCCAGCCTCATTCTCTCAGCGGCCTCGACCACCACGCTGGTTGTCAGCCTGATTCTGAATAACATTAATAAGAACTGACCCCAGGTCCGCTTCCTCTCCATACCGCTTATCAAACCCGTATCCAAGTGGAAAACCAATTAGTTAAAGGATTAAATCAGGAACAGCAGGTTGATGTCCTTGAAGTATTGCGGAAACTGGCCCGCAAATGGAAGTACTACGCCATCAGCGTGCCTTTGTGCGTGCTCTGGGGTCTTTACAGCATCAAGTCTGCCAATGACAGATATGAGGCTTCGGCCTCGGTGCTGGTCAATGAAAACCCAGGCTGGAACAACCTGGGCGAAAGCCAGTATATGAAAGGAGGGGTAAAGCTCCTCAACTCGAGCGCCAATATTCCCAACGAAATCGGGCTCCTGACCTCCTACGAGATGGCGGAAAAGG
>RDXT01000110.1 GCA_004292985.1 Bacteroidota bacterium | reverse complement strand
CCACGCAGGTACAGTACAACAATCAGGTCAACAACATGAACCTGAATGCGCGGTTTCAGTGGCGATTCCGGCCTGTGAGCGACTTTTTTATCGTCTACACCGACAACTATTTCACCGAGCAAACCTCCCTTTCCGACGCGCGTTTCTTCCAGCCGTTTCAATCGAAGAACCGGGCCTTGGTGGCAAAGCTGACGTATTGGTTTTCGTTGTGAAAAGGGTGATTTTATTACTACATAACCGTTTACCTTATCGCTCGGAGTGAGCAGGCAAGCACGAACCCGCTTCGAGCAGTTTGCGTGCTTTCAGATGGTCGCCGGGGCGATTGAGCGAGTCAACAGCAATTAGTTGACCGTCAGCATAATAATACACCGAAAACGTATCGGTTTCCGGGTTGCCCGCCACCGAGAACTGATCGTATCCGGCTGAGATGCCCGCCATTTGTAATTTCAGGTGGTATTGATGGGTCCAGAACCAGGGGACAACCCGGTAAGGGTGGGCCTCCCCCATCAGGTGTTTCGCTGCCGTTTTAGCTTGATCGACAGCGTTTTGTACCGATTCGAGCCGAAGCCGACGACGGGCAAAGGGGTTGTACTGATTAGCGCAGTCGCCCACGGCGTAGATGTTGGAGACGGAAGTTTGGCCGTATTCGTTGACCACAATGCCATTGTCGCAAACCAAACCCGCAGCTTGCGCCAGGTTTGTTTCGGGAATAACGCCAATACCTGCCAGTACCAAATCGGCGGCAACAGTTTGCCCGTCAGACAGTTGAATCGAATAACTTTCGTTCTGTTTCTCAATACATTGGGCCACCGTGTTCAGTCGGATTTGAACGCCCTGTTGCTCATGCACCCGCCGAAAAACGCCCGACAACACGGGCGGCAACACTCGTTCCATCAGCCGCGATCCGGCTTCAACTACCGTCACCGTTTTTCGGTTTTCGGCCGCAACAGCCGCCAGTTCAAGCCCGATGAAGCCGCCACCCACGATAGCCACCCGCCGGGCCTGTTCGAGCCGCGCACCAATTCGGCGGGCATCGGCGAGGTTGCGGAGGTAAAGCACATCGTCGGCACCGGGGCAGGGCAAAGGGCGGTTGGCAGCTCCGGTTGCCAAAATCAGATGTGTGTACGGAATCGCATCGCCCGTTTCGGTCTTTAACTGACTTCCCAACGGGTCAATTTGCACTACCCGAACACCCAGCCGGAGAGTTACGGCATTGGTCTCGTACCAGGCTGGCACCCGAAACAGCAGGCTCTCTTCAGTCTGTTTGCCCTGCAAAAAGCCTTTCGAGAGTGGGGGTTTTTGAGAGGG
>RDXT01000354.1 GCA_004292985.1 Bacteroidota bacterium | reverse complement strand
CCCAGCGAGGGGTTGTCGGAGCGGGCTTTGGTTTTGTATTCGCGGATGTCGCGCAGGCCTACCAGCGCGATGGACTGCGGAAATCCCTTCGGGCGTATCTGAAAACCATCGCGCAATTGCCGCAAAAAAGACACCATGACATCGTCCCAAAGTGAGTCTGCTTCATCAATGAGCAGCACAATCCCCTTGGCCTGTGCCCGCGACCAGACGCTGAGGTAGTCTTTGAGGGTAATGCCGTCTGCGGGCAGGGGTGGTCGCTCTTCGGCGGGCAGAAAATACTCCGCCATTCCATAAAGGGCATTTACCATCCGCTCATTGGCTATTTCTTCGCCAAAACTGGGCACTCCGGCAGACTCAACTGAAAAAACCAGACAAACAAATTTCCCTTCGCCATTAATCCGGTGGGCAAGCTGGTGCAAAAATGTCGTTTTCCCGGTCTGGCGCGGAGCGTGAATCAGAAAATATTGCTCCGCTTCGATCAGACGATAAATATCCCCCCGCAGACCCCGGAAAGGGTCCACCATATAGTGCTTCCGGGGATCACACAGCCCGGTGGTATTGAAGTAGCGATTCATAGGGCGAATATAGCGATTTATAGCAGATGAAAGCCTCCTCCATCCGCCCCCTTTGCGTAGCAGTTCGTGCCGAAAAACAAACCATTCATGCAGATGAACTATTTGACAACAAAAATCAATCGGGCCTCAGGAAAAACAGGCACAGGAATTGTAATACTCATCTCATACACAGCCAATGTGTAAGCAGCGTTAGATAGGGTTCATAGTAAGTTTTAGGTTAGATGTAGTTAAGTAGGGGGCAAAGGATCAAGGTCCTTTGCCTTTTTTCGTATGTTGCAGCCCCATGTCTTCAGAACTGCTTACTGCGGCGCGCCAGGCGCTGAAAACCTATTTCGGATACGACCGTTTCCGCCCTTTGCAGGGAGAAGTGGTAGAGCACGTGCTGTCGGGCCGTGATGCCCTCGTGCTGATGCCCACAGGCGGCGGCAAATCGGTCTGCTATCAGGTGCCCGCGCTGGTAAGCACCGGGATGTGCGTGGTGCTCTCGCCCCTCATCGCGCTGATGAAAGACCAGGTAGAAGGTCTTCGCGCCAACGGCGTTACAGCCGCTTTTCTCAATAGCAGCCAGAGTTTTGAGGCCCAGAGCCAGATTGTGGAAGAGGTGTTGCTGGCGGAGGTAAAGCTCCTGTATGTTTCCCCCGAAAAAGCCCTGACCGAGGAGTTTTTCAGCCTGCTCCGGCGGGTGAAAATCACTTTTTTTGCCATAGACGAAGCGCATTGTATCTCCGCCTGGGGCCACGATTTCCGCCCGGAATATACCCGCCTTTCTCTGCTGCGGGAGCGTTTTCCGGAAGTACCCATGATTGCACTAACGGCCACTGCCGACCGGGTTACCCGCCAGGACATCCTCACGCAACTGCGGCTGCGTGATGCGCGTACCTTTGTCTCCTCTTTCGACCGGCCCAACCTCAGCCTCAACGTACTTCCGGGTCAGAAGCGCTTCGAACAGGTGCTGGAGTTCATCCACCTGCGGCCCGAACAACCGGGCATTATCTATTGCCTGAGCCGAAAATCTACCGAAGAGCTGACGTTTAAACTCCAGGCCAAGGGAATTGCTGCGGCTTTTTACCACGCAGGGATGACAGATGTGGCCCGCTCGCGCGTGCAGGAGGACTTTATCTTCGACCGCGTACCCGTTATTTGTGCGACGGTGGCATTTGGCATGGGCATAGACAAATCCAATGTCCGCTGGGTAATCCATTATCACCTGCCCCAGAGCATCGAAAGCTATTACCAGGAAATCGGAAGGGCGGGCCGCGACGGACGCAAAAGCGATACGATGCTGCTGTTTAGCTATGCGGATGTGATCCAGCGGCGGAAATTTATCGCAGAAAGTGGTCAGCCCGAACTTCAGGAGGCCAAACTCCAGCGGATGATCGAGTATGCTGATGCGCAGATCTGCCGCCGCCGGATTTTGCTGGCCTATTTTGGCGAGCATCTGGACCAGAACTGTGGCAACTGCGACGTGTGCCGCCGGCCTCCGAGGCGTTTTGATGGCACCATTCTGGCACAAAAAGCCCTTTCAGCCCTGATGCGGATGCAGGAAAATGTGGGGATGGGTATGCTGATTGATGTGCTGAGAGGCTCGACCCGCCGCGAACTGATCGAAAAGGGCTTCGACAAGATCAAAACCTATGGCGCGGGTGCTGATATGCCCCTGGCCGAGTGGCAGCATGTGCTGACCCAACTGCTGAACCTCGGACTTCTCGAAATTGCCTATGAGCAGAACTATACCCTGCGCATAACCCCGGCAGGACGGGCGGTGCTGTTCGATGGGGCTAAAGTCGAACTCAGCCGCCGTGAAGAGATCGCCCCGCTGCGCAAAGAAGAGCCCCGCACCACTACAGGGCCTTATGACGAAAAACTCTTCGAAACCCTCCGCCGGCTCCGGCTCCGGCTGGCAAGAGAGGCGGGTATCCCCCCCTATCAGGTCTTTACAGATGTGACCCTGGAGGAGATGTCGCGGCGCTTTCCGGAGTCGGAGGCTGCCATGCGCGGCATTTCGGGGGTCGGTGAGCGCAAAATGAAAAACTATGGCGAGGAATTTATCGCTGCCATCCGGCAGTTCAGACGCCAAAAGCCCTGAAGCAATCACATGGGTCCGGTTAGCGGTCCATTTACCCCCCAGCTTTACCCGTTCAGCCCGCATGCATTGACGAAGGTCTGTCCCGCATATAATTTGCTCCTACTTACACCCTATACATGGAGCTGGGTATTGTTAGTTTCTTTAACAAAGAACGCGGATTTGGGCGAATAAAGACCGGAAATTTTCCGGAGGGTGTTTTTGTGCACTTCAGCGACGTTCAGGGAGAAGCTAAAATATTGGTCGAAAACGAAATGGTGCGCTTTGAGGTGGACCATACAGATAAAGGCCTCCGTGCACGGGCGGTGGTGCGCCTGACAGAGCGTTTGCGGGGACGTATCTCACAATTCAGCAAAGGATTTGGCTACGTGAAAACCTCCGACAGCCAGCAGCAGTACTTTTTGCATCATTCCGATATTCTGGCCACAGGTTTCCGGCGGGTGGCGCATGATTTTGAAGTGGAATTCAGTCCTTTTGAAACCGAGCGCGGTCTTCAGGCCAAAGAAGTGATTGTCACGGACATGCGGCCCGCCCTCGAAAAATTTGCCCACCTCGGCGATACCACAACCCAGCTCGAACACCTGATCTCGCTGGTACAACCCGAAATGTGGTCGCCTTCCAACCTGAAAAACTACCTCATTCATGTGTTCCGCCGTATCGAGGAAGAAGGGAAAATAGCCTTTGGCAAGGACAACCGGGGTGCGGACTACGCCTCTTTTCATACCGGCCTGGTTACCCACAGCTACGAGGAAATATTCGCTTATTTTACCCCCAACCGCAAGCGCTACCATCCGGCGGGCTACCTCCAGCAGCCCCGCTGGGCGCTCAAAACCTTTGCCCCGGAAAGCGACTACCTGATGAGCTACTTTCCGGAACGACCGGAGATGGCCTGTTTTTATACAGACCCCGCCGAGCTGATTTTCGATCCGGCCAGACGCCTGGTGCCTGATTATGACCACATTGTGGGGGAAAGAGAGTCGCGTTTCCCGGAAAAATTCCGCTCCTGGGGCCGCGAGGAGTTGCTCAACCGCCTGCGCAATGCCATACACCTGGCCGAGCGCCGCGTGCGCCGCAACTACCGCACCGCTGTACCCCAGTATTATGACGGTGCCATCCAACTGCTGCTGCCCCTGTGTCTGGAGTCGCCAGACCATGCCGATATGGCCCTGGTAGTCGCCCGCGAGCATGAAATTTACCGGGCACAGACGGTATTGCCGCTTTCATGGGCCTATCAAAACGCCCGCCTGATCGCTCCCCCAGAAGCACTGTGGCTCACAAGGCAAAAAAGCACCGAAGTAGCAGGGCCAGAAGGCATCAGAATCTGAATTTGCCCCTGAAGCTGGCTCACAATTGAAGAAAATCATTACACAGCACTTGTCTCATAGGGACTTAGCTGTATTTTGCATGGGATTAAACAACGTTATGAAGCAGGAAGTATTTGGATATCTGCCCGACGGTAGAGAAGTCAGGGTGGTTACCCTCGAAAGTGGCTCAGGCGCTACAGCCCGTGTGATGAACTATGGCGGGACTCTGCTCTCCCTGACCGTGCCCGACCGGGGAGGAGTACTGGGAGATGTGGTGCTGGGTTTTGACTCGCTCGAAGGCTACCTGGGAGAGCACCCCTATATCTGCACGCTCGTAGGACGCTATGGCAACCGGATTCGCGAGGGTACCTTCTCTATTGATGGCCAGGCCTATACACTTGCCTGCAACCTGCCCCCCCATCACCTGCACGGAGGGATCAAAGGCTTTGGCAGAATGCTCTGGGACATGGAAACCCACACAGATAAAAACGGCGAATCGGCGGTGTTGCGCTACCGCAGCCCCGATGGAGAAGAAGGCTACCCCGGCGCCCTCGATGTACAGGTAACTTATACCTTCACACCCGACCATACCTTCCGCATTGAATATCAGGCTCATACAGATGCGACGACGGTTGTCAACCTTACCCACCACGCTTATTTTAACCTGGCCTGCGGGGGCGGTGTGCTGCGCCACGAAGTAACCCTGTTTGCAGACCACATTACAGATACAGATGCCCACCTGATTCCTAACGGGAAACTGCTCAAAATCTTAGGTACCCCTCTCGATTTCTCCCGTCCGGAACCGATTGGCAGACGCATTCAGGCCGATTTTCAGCCGCTGCGCTACGGCTCAGGCTATGACCATAACTATGTGATCAACCAGTGGAATGGCGCCCTGCGGATCGCTGCGCGCGTACACGAGCCTCTGACCGGACGCACAATGGAGGTCTATACCACCCAGCCGGGCATTCAGTTTTATACCGCCAATCACCTGCACGATCTCAAGGGGAAAGCAGGGGTGGTCTATCAGCCACACAGCGGCTTTTGCCTTGAGTCTCAGCACTTTCCTGACTCGCCCAACCGGCCGGAGTTTCCCTCAACCCTCCTGAAACCGGGTGAAACCTACCGGCAGAAGACAGAATACCGATTTCCGGCAGGGGGATAATCTATGCCATCATGTAGGATTCATCTTCAAATGAAGAGGGGTAAGCGGGTTCGTAGTAGTACTTTTGACGGAACCCTCTAACGCAATCCTGCATGAACCGGATCATTCTTACCCTTATGATGGGCTGCCTGCTGATGTCAGGACTTCATGCCCAGACG
>RDXT01000109.1 GCA_004292985.1 Bacteroidota bacterium | reverse complement strand
CCCTACCGTTTGTGGTTCGGCCTTTGGCAAACGGGACCTTCCGGCTTGCCGCCGAAATTATTCGTAGTGATCAATTTGATGAAGACTCCCGACCCAACACCAGCTTCGCCGATGGGCAAGACGATACGGTCTGGATTGATTTCAGGACCCTGGAAGCAAGCTCCAGCGTGTTTAGTGCCCCCATCTCGGTCAATGCCGTCGCGCTACCACTCGTGACCAGCAACCAACCCGTACCCAACCCCACTCAGTCCGATCTGAGTTTGTTGGCCGTTTCAGACCGCTTGGCCGTGGCCGTGGGACAACCCATGCGGGTGTCGTTGGTCGTCACAAATCGGGGTGGGTCAGCGGCCACCAATGTGCAGGTGCAGTGCGTTCTGCCCCCCGGCGTGGGGTCGTTCAGTAGCCCAACCCTAACCCAAAGCGGCCAAACCGTGAGCGGGGCTGTGTCCAGCATTCCGGCGGGTGGAACGGCAACGGTTTGGTTTCAGGTAAGCAGCACCGGAGCAGGTAGCCCCCTCTTTAAAGCGCAGATTGTATCAGTCAACCCAACGGACTCAAATTCAGCCCCCAATAACGGCTACGACAACGGCGAAGACGACACCGCACAGGTGGCGGTGCGGGTTTGGTGATGCTAAACCAAATCAGGAAAATTCGCACGGACCATTGCGGAGAACAACCTTCCGGGTTGACCAAGACGTTTAAGGTGTTCGCGAGCATGGTATGCTTCTTCTGCTTTACTCCTCGCTATAATCGCTAGCACCCTTAACGTTTCTAGATATTCTAACCGGCTATCGTTCAGCTTCTCACGATCAAGTCCTGTTCTTTTGATGGTTTCTCTTCCTTTAACTGATTGATTTCTAGACTTAACTACTTCGTCAACAAAGGTGATGTGGTCTTCTGGGTTATCCAACTCTGGATGAAGTATCAAGCTGTCTTCGAGCAGGCAATCGTTTGTATGAGATAAGGCCCGTTTTGACTCGTCAGCTAGAGGAAAATAGTTTCGTTTGTAAACTTCATTACACTTTTGACAGGCGAAAAATAGATTAGAAAAGTCGTAAGCCAGCCAGTAGTAGCCGGGCTTTTGTAGCGACTGTTGCTCTGATTGTTGATAGCCTCCTTTCGGGCGGAAATGTTCTACATCACCATAACTCGTATCTGTCACGAAACCCTGACAAAAGCAACATTTATCTTTTTGCAGACCAATCAGTGCCTCTTTGACACTTTTGTGGCCATAGATTGAATCTTGAAATTCAACTTGTGTCTGCCCGTTCGTCGCAGCCTGCATTAACTCCCTAGTTTCCACATCGCCC
>RDXT01000108.1 GCA_004292985.1 Bacteroidota bacterium | reverse complement strand
GCGACAGCAGCCGTGCTAAGTCCCAGACAGTCAAGTACTTCCACAGCCCAGTGGCCATAGTCGTCGCTTTTGATTTCCGGCGAATTGCCCTCGCTGAGGCAGGGCTGACCGTTGGTATCTACGAGATAGACCCGGTAAGTCTCCCGGAACGCCGCAAGGCCATTATCAAGGTCCCAGAACATGCTGCATGTCCGGAATCCGGGGAAAATGACCAGCGCTTTTTTGTCCGTATCCGCCGTATTCATGCCCCAGACCACTGTATTTCCCAGCGAGGTCGGGATGTCTAAGCGCTCATAGGTGAACCCGTTGAGGCGTTGCACCTCATCGAACCAGGCCCCGAAGAAGCGGTCGCGGGTTTCCGGATTTTTAAAGTAGGAGTGGGCTGCGATCTTCATAGGTATCTTCGGTCGGGAAACTTTCGCGGCAAATATAAGGGCAATTTTACCCAGAAAATACCCAAACCCGGAATTTATCAGGAAGCGTAGCCTTTGAGAATTTTGCGGGCAAGCGAGGCCTTGTGCGTTTCGTCAGGACCGTCGTAAATGCGTGCGCCGCGCTCCTCGCGGTACCAGTAACTCAGGATGGTATCATCAGTGATGCCCATCGCACCAAAGGTCTGAATGGCGCGGTCCAGCACCTTGTGGAGGACATTTGCCACAAAAAACTTGATCGTGGACACCTCCTGTGCGGCTGCGTGGGGGCCTTCGTGCTGCATCACATAGGCGGCATTGAGCACCATCAGGCGGGAGGCATCTATCTCGGCACGGCTTTCGGCAATCCACTGCTGCACCATCTGCTTGTCGCCCAGTTTCCGGCCATCTCCCATGTCGCGGCTGGCAGCGCGCCTGCACATCAGGTCGAAGGCCCGCTCACAGATCCCAATCCAGCGCATGCAGTGGTGAATCCGGCCTGGTCCCAGGCGTTGCTGCGCCAGCAGAAAGCCGCCCCCTTCGGGTCCGAGGCGGTTGCTCAGAGGCACCCGCACGTTTTCATAGGCGATCTCTGCATGGCTGTGGTAGCCTTCGCCCGGATGCCCCATGATCGAAATATTGCGGACCAGGTGAAAGCCCGGCGTATCCGTAGGCACCATGATCATACTCGCCCGCGCGTAGGGATTGGCGGCCTCCGGCTGGGTTACGCACATCACAATCGCAAAAGCAGCGCCGTCGGCAGCTGTGGTAAACCATTTGCGGCCATTGATCACATATTCATCGCCGTCGCGCACCGCCAGTGTACCCATATTTACCGGATTTGATCCCGCAAAATCAGGCTCTGTCATCGAAAAGCAGGAGCGGATTTCGCCTTCGAGCA
>RDXT01000107.1 GCA_004292985.1 Bacteroidota bacterium | reverse complement strand
TGCCCCAGGGGAACTCGGGGTCTTTAATCCAGTCAGGAATACCGCTGCGGTGTTTCAGCAGCATTTTCAGGGTAATCTGGTCTGCGTGTTCGATTCTGTTGGCAAGCGCTGGTAAGAGCCTGGCCAGGGTGTCGTCGGGCGATAGTTTCCCGCTGCTGATTAGTTTGGCAGCAGCGACAGCGATATACAGTTTGCTGATGCTGCCGATTTTGAATAAAGCCTGTGGGTCGGCGGGTACCTTATGTTCTTTGTTTTTCCAGCCTGCGGCATAATATGCGGGTGGCTTACCTGCCTGATCTACATACACAATGATGCCGTCAATATCATACCCCAAAGCCTGATCTGCCTGCTGCTGAATGGTATCTGGCAAGGGCATCAGCCAGGCCCGCGCCATGTCCCAGGGAACAAATGCCGCCGCGCAGATGATGGCCAGGATGGGTACAACGCTTCTGATAAGGAATTTTGTTCTCTGCTTCACTGCACCCGCTTCAAAATTTGACTCCAATATACAGATTCGGTTCAAACAGGAAGTAGTTGTTCCATTTGTTTTCTTTTTCTGCAAAGCCCTGCGGTCCACGGGTGTCTATGGGCCAGTAATTGCAGTGGACCTGTGGCTCGATAAAAATGCGGTTTTTGAGAAAAGAAACATGATACCCTGCATGCAAGGAGGTATATAGGCGGAAACCTGTACCCATTTTTTTCCGGTTTTCGTCCAGAAACACCTTTCGCATCGGCACCGCTTCGACAGATGCAAACAGGCCTTTCCACAGAAATCGCTGGTACCGGACCCCGATTCCATATTCTCTTAATCTGCCCGGGTACCATTCGTCTTGCGTGTCGCTGAGCAGGGCCGGGTCCCACAAAGGGATACCTAAGGGCTGATACAGCCGCCATGTAACCGCTTTGATGCCCAGCACGTCCTTTGGTGTTATCCGGTAACTAACGAAAAGCTCATACATCGCGATGTTTTCCACGCCCAGTTGGTTGGTGAGGCTCAGGTAAGAGGTGCTGACAGCGTATTTCCGGCTGGGACTTGCATCCTGGGTGCCTGTGTTCTGGGCATATGCGCCCGTAGCGTGCCAGACCAGGCCAAGGAGAATGAGTACTTTACACGTGTTCATAAGCATACGTTTGTGTTACAATGAAAATTCGATTGTAAACATACCGTATCGCTACAGCGGCATTCGTTGACTATAGTCAATAAATACAGAGGGCCTGTTCCCTTATTCCCCTATTTCCCTCCTCCCAGCCTTCGCCTGATCCGGCTCAAGGATTCCGGCTTAATTCCCAGGTAACTCGCCAACTGGTGCT
>RDXT01000802.1 GCA_004292985.1 Bacteroidota bacterium | reverse complement strand
CTGCTCAAGCAGGAAGAAGATTTTCTGAACATCAGCTACCAGGGTTCGGGCCTCTACGCCTTTTCGCCTTTTCTCTCCGCCCGCTTTTACTACCGCAGCCGGGGCACCCGTCTGCTGGGCCAGGGGGTGAGCGACAGCCTGCTGCTCCGCCAGCTCGATGGCCTGCGACGCACCGCAGGCGTGGGCTTTGAGTACGAAAACCTCGACTACCGCAACAACCCTTCGCGTGGCTGGACAGGCAAGCTCGACCTGGGCATCGGGCAGCGGACCATCCGCCGGAATGTGCTCCTGCCCGACCGCGTCTATGAGGGCCTCGATCTCCGGCAGCCGGTCCGGGAGATTCTGCTCGAACTAAAATGGTATCACCAGCTGTTTGAAAGGCAGATCCTCCATCTGGCCAACCGCAGCGCCTGGCTCGGCATGGAGCAGTACTACCGCAACGACCAGTGGCAACTGGGGGGTGCACGCAGCATCCGGGGCTTTAATGAAAACCAGCTTTTTGCCGATTTCTATACGTTTTTTACAGCGGAGTACCGTTTTCAGCTCGAAAGAGACTCCTATTTGTTCGCTTTTTTTGACTATGCCTGGCTCGACGACCGCAACCTGAACCAGCAGCAGCGCCCCGCAGGATTGGGCCTGGGAATGAATTATGGCACAAAAGCCGGGATTATTTCGCTCGTATATGCCGTCGGGAGCAATGGCAGCACCCCTTTCCAGCCCTCCAGAGGTAAGGTTCACATCGGCATTGTAAACTTATTTTAAATTTTTTTGAAACCTTTTTTGGATTTGTCATTCTGTTGCCGTTACTTTGCCCAGCCTTAAAGAAAAACAGACGTTCATTCGTGAATAGTTAATTTCTAAGGCATTACAGAATACAGGATCTTCTTCATGGCAATGCATCCGCTCATCTGAGCCGAAGTATCCCGGAAGGAGACGCAAGAAATCCACAAAGGTTTTTGTGAGGGTGTATCCCGGAAATGGGAATACGCCGGGAAATCTACCCACCTCATCAAGCACCCGGATTAATTGAGTTTCCCCCTTGCCACATAATGAGAAAGATGCTGTGAATTCCTGGAAACAGGGCTTCACTGTAAAGTTTTTTTCTGAATGTTTGTCTGGGGTTAAGAATATCCCTACCTTTGCAGCCGCTTTTTCAAGAAGAGGATTTTTATGCCGACGATCCAGCAACTGGTACGAAAAGGAAGAACAGACAAGGCGTATAAGAGTAAATCTCCAGCCTTGGATTCCTGCCCACAGCGCAGGGGTGTTTGCTTGAGGGTGTACACAACTACCCCCAAGAAGCCGAACTCAGCTCTGCGTAAGGTTGCCAAGGTTCGCCTTAGCAACATGCAAGAAGTGATCGCCTACATTGGCGGAGAAGGTCACAACCTTCAGGAGCACTCGATTGTGCTCGTGCGGGGTGGCCGGGTAAAAGACCTGCCAGGTGTGCGTTACCACATCGTTCGGGGTGCGCTCGATACTGCCGGCGTAACCGGACGTAAGCAAAGCCGCTCCAAGTATGGTACCCGTAAGGAAAAACCCAAAAAATAAGCCATGAGAAAGGCAAGAGCGAAACCCCGCATGATTCTTCCCGATCCCAAGTATGGTGAGGAGATTGTGACGAAATTCGTAAACAACCTCATGTACGACGGGAAGAAAAATACTGCTTTCGGTATTTTTTACGCAGCAATGGACATGGTAGAAGCCCGCTCAGGCGAACCAGCCATTGACGTGTTCAAATCGGCACTCAATAATGTGATGCCAGCCGTTGAAGTGAAAAGCCGACGCGTAGGTGGTGCTACCTTCCAGGTGCCCACAGAAGTAAAGCCCAGCCGCCGTCAGGGTCTGGGTATCCGCTGGCTGATCCGCTACTCAGCTTCCAGAAATGGTCGCTCGATGGAGGAGAAGCTCGCCGCAGAAATCCTCGCTGCTTACAAAGGTGAAGGTTCTGCCGTAAAAAAGAAGGAAGATACGCACAAGATGGCCGAAGCCAACAAAGCATTCTCCCACTTCAAGTTCTGAAATTAACCTCTGCAACGCTTCTCACACGCGCTGGTCATGGATAAAATTGAACTTAAACACACGCGGAATATCGGTATCATGGCCCACATTGATGCCGGTAAGACAACAACGACCGAGCGGGTTCTGTACTACACAGGTGTAGTGCACCGCATCGGAGAAGTGCACGACGGTGCCGCCACCATGGACTGGATGGAGCAGGAGCAGGAAAGAGGTATTACCATCACTTCTGCAGCTACAACCACCTTCTGGCCTTACCGCGGCATCAATCACCGCGTGAACATTATAGATACGCCCGGACACGTGGACTTCACCGTTGAAGTAGAACGTTCCCTCCGTATCCTCGATGGTGCAGTAGCGCTTTTCAGCGCGGTTGACGGTGTAGAACCTCAGTCCGAAACCGTATGGCGCCAGGCTGACAAGTACCGTGTACCCCGCCTTTGCTTCGTAAATAAGATGGACCGTCAGGGTGCAGACTTTTTCGAAGTAGAAAAGCAGATCCGTGAGCGTCTCGGCGCCAACCCCGTACCTGTACAGGTACCCATCGGTGCCGAAGAAAAGTTCAAAGGCGTTGTGGACCTTATCCTGAATAAGGCCATCGTATGGAACGAAGCGGATCAGGGCATGACTTACACAGAAATTCCGATTCCGGAAGACCTGATCGAAGTTGTGGCTGAATACCGCACCAAAATGATCGAATCCGCTGCTGAGTATGACGAGGCTCTCCTCGAAAAATACTTCGACGATCCGGATTCTATCACTGAAGACGAAATCATCGCGGCCCTCCGCGCAGCTACTGTGGACATGGCGATCAGCCCGATGCTCTGCGGTTCTGCCTTCAAGAACAAGGGTGTACAGGCCATGCTCGACTGCGTGTGCAAGTTCCTCCCTTCTCCTGAAGATGTGCCTCCTGTAGAAGGTATCAACCCTGACACAGGCGATACAGAAAGCCGCACCACAAGTACTTCCGAGCCGTTTACCGCACTTGCGTTTAAGATCATGACTGACCCCTATGTAGGTCGTCTCTGCTTCTTCCGCGTATATGCCGGCCGCCTCGATGCAGGTTCCTACATCCTCAATACCCGCTCGGGTGACAAGGAGCGTATCTCCCGCATCATGCAGATGCACGCCAACAAACAAAATCCAATTGATTTTGTGGAAGCAGGTGACATCGCAGCAGCCGTAGGTATCAAAAACGTGCGTACCGGTGATACCCTTTGTGATCTCAATCACCCGATCACCCTGGAGTCTATGTCCTTCCCCGAGCCTGTAATCCGGCTTGCGATTGAACCCAAGACCCAGAAAGACGAAGAAAAGCTTACCACAGGCCTCGTAAAGTTGGCCGAAGAAGACCCGACCTTCCAGGTATCTACCGATCAGGAAACAGGTCAGACCATCGTAGCAGGTATGGGCGAACTTCACCTCGAAATCATTGTGGATCGTCTCCGCCGTGAGTTCAAAGTAGAAGTAAACCAGGGTGCTCCTCAGGTGTCCTACCGCGAAGCCCTCACCGGCAAAGTGGAACACCGCGAGGTTTACAAAAAGCAAACCGGTGGTCGTGGTAAATTTGCTGACGTGAAGTTTGAAATCGGACCTACCGAATCGGGTGTTGGTTTCGAGTTTGTAAACGATATTTCAGGTGGCTCTATTCCCCGCGAATATATCCCATCTATTGAAAAAGGATTCCGTGAGTCAATGCATCAGGGAGTACTTGCCGGCTATCCGCTGGAAGGTCTCCGGGTACGAATCTACGACGGTAGCTTCCATGCAGTTGACTCAGACGCGCTTTCTTTCGAATCTGCCGCACGCATCGGCTTCCGTGAGTCTGCCCCTAAAGCCAAACCGATTCTCCTCGAACCGATTATGGCAGTAGAAGTAGTAACCCCTGAAGATTATATGGGTGGTGTTGTAGGTGACCTTAACCGTCGCCGTGGCAAAATCGAAGAAATGAGTGACCGTGGCAACGCCAAAGTGGTAAAGGCAAAAGTTCCGCTCTCCGAGCTTTTCGGATATGTGACAGAACTTCGCACCATTACCTCCGGACGCGCAGCTTCAACCATGCAGTTCTCGCACTATGAGGCAACACCCTCAGGTGTACAGGAAACGGTAGTAGCAAAAGCCAAAGGTCTGACCAAAGTATAAGGGTTCACCCGTTCATTCTAAGCGAAAATGACCCAGAAGATTCGCATCAAACTCAAGTCGTACGATCACAATCTGGTAGATAAGTCTGCTGAGAAGATTGTACGCACGGTGAAATCCACCGGCGCCATCGTAAGTGGACCGATTCCGCTGCCTACGGAGCGTTCGATCGTCACCGTTAACCGTTCTCCCCACGTAAACAAAAAAGCGCGGGAGCAATTCGAAATCAGTTCATACAAACGACTGATTGACATTTTCAGCTCCAGCTCTAAAACGGTTGACGTGCTGATGAAATTAGAACTCCCCAGCGGCGTGGATGTTGAAATCAAAGTGTAATTTCAAAGGTGACTGAATCCCGGGAGCTGACCTGAAGAGCGGGACAAAGGGATGCAGCGCTGTCCAATCACCTTTTTTTAATTCCTACAAAAGATGGCAGGAATCATTGGAAAGAAAATTGGGATGACCAATATCTTCGACGAAAACCGGAAGCATATTGCGTGTACCCTCATATATGCCGAGCCTAACGTTATCACCCAGATAAAGACCGATAAGGTCCGCGGTAATGGAAAAACCGATGGGTATAACGCGGTACAATTGGCCTTTGACGAGAAAAAAGAGAAGCAAACGACGCAACCTCTTGCCGGTCACTTTGAAAAAGCGGGAACTACCCCCAAGCGTAAGCTCGTGGAGTTTGTTTTCGACAACATGGAAGCTATGAAACCCGGCGATACCGTCGGTGTGGAAATCTTCGAAGAAGGTGACTTTGTGGATGTGGTCGGTATCTCTAAAGGTAAAGGTTTCCAGGGCGTAGTAAAACGTCACGGATTCCATGGTGTGGGGGGCCGCACCCACGGCCAGCACAACCGGGAGCGCGCTCCGGGTTCGATGGGCCCAGGCTCTACGCCTTCCCGTATCTATCCGGGCAAACGCCTGGCCGGACGGATGGGCGGAGACCGCACCAAGGTACAAAACCTGCGCGTGCTCAAAATCATTCCTGAAAAGAACCTTCTGGTTGTTTCAGGCTCTATTCCAGGCCACAAAGGAGCTTACGTTATTGTAGAAAAGTAACATGGAACTCTCAGTCTTTAATATAGAAGGGGTAAACACCGGTCGCACCATTCAGCTGAATGACGAAGTGTTCAACCTGGAGGCGCCCAACGAGCATGCCATCTACATGGATGTAAAACACATCCATGCCAATGGCCGCCAGGGTACCCACAAGACGAAAGGACGCGCCGAAGTAAACGCCTCTACCCGTAAGCTCTATCGCCAGAAAGGTACAGGTAATGCCCGCGCAGGTAGCCGTAAATCACCTATCCGCAAATCGGGTGGTACCATCTTCGGTCCAAGCCCGCGTGATTACAGCTTCCGCCTGAACAAAAAGATCAAGTCGCTCGCACGCCGCAGCGCCCTGACTTTCAAGGCCCGTGAGGAAGGAATCAAAGTGCTGGAGAACTTTAAGTTCGACGCACCTAAAACCAAAGCCTTTGTCTCCATCCTGGAGAAGCTGGAACTCAGCTCCCGCAAAGTGCTCCTCATCACAGCCGATTACGACACAAACATTTTCCTCTCCGGCCGCAACCTGCCTAAAACACAGGTACTCGCAGCCTCCGAGGTGAATACAATACACATCCTCGGTGCAGATGCTGTGCTGGTAACCGAAGGTGCTGTAAACTTTATCAACGAACGTTTCGCCAACTGAAGCTATGAGCATCCTGAAACGACCAATCATCACCGAGCGCACCGCACTCTACATTGAGCGTGATCTGCCCAAGTATGGTTTCGAAGTGGACAATGATGCCACCAAGGACGAAATCAAAGCAGAAGTTGAGCGCATCTACGAAGTGAAAGTGGACTCCGTCAATACAATGATTGTACGGGGGAAAAAGAGAACCCGCTACACCAAACGGGGTTTCTTCAGCGGCAAGAAGTCTAACTTCAAAAAAGCCATCGTAACCCTTGAAAAAGGATTCGAAATAGACTTCTACAAGCACATCTGACAATCGGGGCACTCGATGCCCGATAAAGGAAGAATGAGATGGGAATCAGAAAGCTAAAACCGATAACCCCCGGCCAGCGCCAACGGTCCGTATCTGACTTCGATACGATCACGAAAAGCACTCCGGAAAAAAGCCTGACCGTTTCGATCAAAAAATCGGGCGGACGGAACAACGACGGTAAACTCACTCAACGATACATCGGGGGTGGTCACAAACGCCGCTACCGGATCATTGACTTCAAAAGGGACAAGTTTGATGTAACGGCAACTGTCGTAGGCATCGAATACGATCCTAACCGTACCTGCCGCATCGCCCTGCTCGAATACGCAGACGGAGAAAAACGATACATCCTGGCTCCTGACAAACTTGTCGCTGGTCAGACTGTCGTCTCCGGACTGAGTGTCGAACCCGTCGTAGGCAACGCTATGAACCTCCAGTACATTCCCCTGGGTACCTTCGTCCACAATGTGGAGCTGTATCCTGGAAAAGGAGGTGTAATGGCCCGCAGCGCCGGTACGTTTGCACAACTCTCTGCGCGGGAAGGCAAATATGCCATCCTTCGTCTGCCCTCAGGTGAAACGAGAATGGTGCTTTCCACTTGCATGGCTACCATTGGGGTAGTAGGCAACTCGGAACACGCCAACATCGACATCGGTAAAGCAGGCCGTAATCGCTGGAAAGGCATTCGGCCACGCACACGGGGGGTAGCTATGAACCCGGTAGATCACCCCATGGGTGGCGGCGAAGGCCGTGCCTCTGGTGGTCATCCGAGAAACCGCAACGGTCTGCCTGCAAAAGGCTTCAAGACCCGCCACCAGAAAAAAGCATCTACCCGTCTCATCATTAGCAGGAAGAAGAGAAGACAGTAACTGATATGGCAAGATCGCTGAAAAAAGGGCCATTTATTGACCCAAAACTCGAGCGGAAAGTCCTCCGGTTGAATGAGGGCGGAACCAAGCGCCTGGTCAAAACCTGGGCACGGCGCTCTATGATATCCCCCGACTTCGTGGGGCACACGGTTGCGGTACACAACGGGAATAAATTTATCCCCGTGTATGTTACCGAAAACATGGTGGGCCACAAATTGGGCGAATTTTCTCCAACCCGGACCTTCAGAGGACATGCCGGCAACCGTAAGGACGCTAAGAAGAGATAATCATGGCAGAGCAAGTTGTTTCCTTAACCCGGAAAGAAAAAATCGCAGCCGGACTGCCTAAGTTGCCTAAGCGCAAAAAGGCTTATGCCGAGAAGCTGCGTGACGAACGCGCCGACAGAGTGCAGGTGGAACTTCGCAACCTCCGCTCCTCTGCAAGAAAGGCTCGTCTGGTAGTGGATCAGATCCGCGGTCGTGAAGTCTTCCATGCACTTAATGTGCTGAAGCTCCTCAGCCGCCGTGTAGCGCCTGCCGTAGAAAAACTGCTCCGCTCTGCCATCGCTTCTTTCGAAGAGAAGTTTGAAGGTGAGAAGGTAGATATTGGAACGCATTATGTAAAACTGGTTTCTGTGGATGGTGGCCGTATGCTTAAACGCATCAGCCCGGCTCCCCAGGGTCGCGCTTACGTAATCCGGAAACGCTACTGCCATGTTACACTCCAGATTGACCGCATCCCCGAGAGTGCCGGTTCAGAAACCCAAGTCGGATAACCCATAAAATTGTAAAACTTTGGGACAGAAGACACATCCTATCGGCTTTCGCTTAGGCATCATCAAAGGTTGGGACTCCAACTGGTTTGGTGGCAGGGACTTTTCAGACAAGCTGATCGAAGACGAGCAGATCCGCAATTACCTGAATACGAGGATTCAGCGCGGCGGTATCTCTAAAATTGTGATCGAGCGCACACTGCGCAAAATTACAATCACCATACACACTTCCCGCCCCGGCATTGTGATCGGTAAGGGAGGTAAAGAAGTGGACAGCCTGCGTGAGGAGATCAAACGCCTCACAGGTAAGGAAGTGCAGATCAATATCTATGAGATCAAACGCCCGGAACTGGACGCCATGCTCGTAGCTATGCAGATCACACAGCAGCTCGAATCCCGGGTTTCCTTCCGCCGCGCCATGAAAGCCGCTCTTTCGGCGACCATGCGTGCCGGTGCCGGTGGCTGCAAGATCATGTGCTCCGGTCGTCTCGGTGGCGCTGAAATGGCCCGCCGCGAAATGTACAAGGAAGGTCGTATCCCTCTGCAAACACTGCGGGCTGATATTGACTACGCACTCGCTGAGGCCCTCACCATCTACGGCAAGATTGGCGTAAAGGTGTGGATCTTCAAAAAAGAAGTTTACGGCAAAGTGGACCTCTCCCCGAACCTCAAATCTGACCGCAAACGCCCAGGCGGCGGCGGCGAAAGAGGAGATCGTGACCGCGGTGAACGCGGAGGCGATCGTGACCGCAACAACAACAGCGGCGGCGGTGGAGACCGAAACAAGCGGAGAAGGAAGTAACAGTTTTTGATTAACGAGAAACGGTAACTGGCGATGCTACAGCCGAAAAAAGTAAAATACCGGAAAATGCACCGGGCCACCTTTAAAGGTGATTCCAAACGTGGTGCAAGTGTATCCTTCGGATCCTACGGCCTCAAAGCCCTGGAGTCTGACTACATTACCTCCCGACAGATCGAAGCCTGCCGGGTAACGATCTCCCGTACAATGAAACGGGAAGGAAGTATGTGGATCAGGATATTTCCCGACAAATCCATTACCCGCAAGCCTGCAGAGGTACGTATGGGTAAAGGTAAAGGTAACCCAGAATATTGGGCTGCTGTAGTCAAGCCGGGACGTATTCTGTTCGAACTCGACGGTGTACCGGAAGATGTGGCATTCGAGGCGCTGCGCCTGGCTGCCAACAAACTTCCGATCAAGACCAAGATTGTCATGAGAAGAGAACTCCAAACGATCTAATGCCATGAAGGTAAAAGAAATACGTGAGCTCACTACGCCAGAAATCGTGGCACGCATCACAGAAGATGAGGACAAACTGCTGCGGCTTCGTCTGAACCATGCAGTTTCTGCCATCGAAAATCCTACGCAGATCCGTGAAACGCGCAAGCTGATTGCACGACTGAATACGATCCTGCGCGAACGTGAACTCCAGAACCAGACTAACCCATAAGCGCCATGAGCGAGATTACCGAAGAAAGGAACCTTCGTAAGGTTCGTACCGGCAAGGTGGTAAGCAACAAGATGGAAAAATCTATCGTGGTTGCTGTCGAACGCAGGGTAAAGCACCCCATGTACGGCAAGTTTGTCCACAAGACCACTACGTTCATGGCCCACGATGAGAAAAACGAGTGTGGCGTTGGCGACACCGTTCGGATTATGGAAACACGCCCCCTGAGCAAGCTGAAACGCTGGCGACTGGTGGAAGTAGTTGAGCGGGCGAAATAATACCCGCAGCTCCGTTTCCGGAACAGGAGTATAAAGAAGAGTCCGGGTATAAGTGTCATTAGGGTAACTTTTACGAGTCATGATACAGCAGGAATCCAGGCTGAGAGTGGCGGATAACAGCGGAGCAAAAGAACTACTGTGTATCCGTGTGCTGGGCGGCTCAAAGCGTCGCTACGCACGTGTGGGCGACCGCATCATCTGCTCGGTCAAGGCGGCCGATCCAAGCGCCAACGTGAAAAAAGGCGATGTCGTTAAGGCGGTCGTCGTGCGTACACGCAAAGAATTCCGCCGTAAGGACGGTTCTTATATCCGCTTCGACGACAATGCAGCGGTACTGGTAGCCAATGATGGCGGCCCGCGCGGCACCCGTATATTTGGTCCGGTCGCCCGCGAACTGCGCGACAAAGGTTATATGAAGATCGTTTCCCTGGCTCCGGAAGTGCTGTAATCCTTAACATCCACCGACATGGCAAACAAACTTCACATAAAGAAAGGCGATCTGGTCCGCGTTATATCCGGAGCCGGTAGCAAAGAAAAGCTCGAAGGTCGGGTGCTGGAAGTATTTCCGGACGAACAGAAGGCTATCGTAGAAGGTGCTCGTATGATTGCAAAGCACGAAAAACCTTCTCAGAAGAATCCAAACGGCGGAATCGTTCGCCGCGAGGCTCCTATCCACATCTCCAACCTCATGGTCATTGACCCCGAAACCAAAACACCTACCCGTGTCGGTCGCCGCCGCGAAGAAGGTACCAAGGGATGGGTAAGATACGCCAAGAAAAGCGGAGCAACTCTCAAATAAGTATTGTACGCAGGCTTAGGCCCGACGATAAAATTGATTACCATGGCTTACGAACCCAGGTTGTACACCAAATTCAAAACGCAGATTTCACCTGCCCTGAAGGAGCGTTTTCAGTATCAATCGGTGATGCAAGTGCCCCGTCTTGAAAAAATTGTGGTCAACCGCGGGGTAGGCGACGCTGTCAATGATAAGAAGCTCATCGATGCTTCTGTCGAAGAGATGGCTACCATTACCGGACAGCGTCCGGTAGTCACTACCGCTAAGAAAAGCATCTCGAACTTTAAGCTGCGCGAGTTCATGCCCATCGGCTGCAAAGTAACCCTTCGCAACCAACGCATGTACGAGTTTCTCGATCGCCTCATCAATGTGGCCCTGCCGCGTGTCCGCGACTTCCGCGGCGTGCCCACCCGGGGTTTCGATGGCCGTGGTAACTATACCATCGGTATCAAAGAGCAGATCATTTTTCCTGAGATTAACGTTGACCAGATCAACAAAATCGCAGGTCTCGATATTACCTTTGTCACCACTGCCAATACTGACGAAGAAGCGATGGCGCTTCTCAAAGAATTTGGCATGCCTTTCCAGGGAGCTCAAAAGTAAGCAATCATTATGGCAAGAAAGGCTCTGTTAGCCCGTCAGCGCAAAAGAGAACTCCTCGTGGCAAAATTTGCCGCGAAGCGCAAAAAGTTGAAGGAAGAAGGCGATTGGCAAGCCCTCGCACTGCTGCCCCGCAACTCTTCTCCCGTGCGTCTCAAAAACCGTTGCAAAATCACCGGTCGCCCGCGTGCGTATCTGCGTCGGTTTGGCGTGTCGCGTATTAAATTCCGCGAACTGGCTCTCGATGGTAAAATCCCTGGCGTCAAAAAAGCAAGCTGGTAAGTATTATGTACACTGATCCAATAGCCGACTTTCTTACCCGGGTCCGCAACGCACAGCGCGCCGGACACAAAGTGGTAGATATTCCTGCTTCAAACCTGAAGAAGGAAATCACACGGGTGCTTTTTGAGCAGGGCTACATCCGGAAGTATAAGTTTCTGGAAGAAGGTCCTCAGGGACTCATCAAAATAGCCCTGAAATATGATAAGGCGCGCCGCCCTGCAATCCAGGAACTGGTGCGCGTGTCCCGCCCAGGCCTACGTAATTACACTCAGGTAAACAACATGCCGCGTGTAAAAAATGGTCTTGGTGTCGCTATCCTCTCCACCCCGAAAGGAGTAATGACCGATAAATCGGCAGCACACATGAATGTGGGTGGTGAAGTGCTCTGTTACGTCTTCTAATGACCATGCCATGTCCCGTATTGGAAAACTTCCGGTAAAAATACCCGCTGGCGTCACGGTAAACCACGACGCAAAAGCGAATCTCCTGACAGTGAAAGGCCCGAAAGGGGAACTGAAACAGGCTGTTGATGCCGACATCAAAGTCGAGCTCTCCGATGGCTCTGTGCTGTTCGAGCGCCCTACAGATCAGAAACGCCACCGCGCGCTTCACGGCCTGTACCGCTCTCTTCTGAATAACATGGTACTGGGTGTGTCCCAGGGCTATGTACGCGAGTTGGAACTGATTGGTGTAGGTTACAAAGCTGAGGCAAAAGCCGGCAACCTGCTCGAATTGAACCTGGGATACTCTCACCCCATCATGATGGTGCTCCCAGGTGAAATTAAGCTGGAAACGGTGACGGAAAAGGGTAAAAACCCCCGTATCATCCTCTCCTGCTACGACAAACAACTGATCGGTCAGGTAGCTGCCAAAATCAGATCCCTGCGTCCGCCAGAGCCATACAACGGCAAAGGTGTCCGCTACATGGGCGAAGCTGTACGCAGAAAAGCAGGCAAAGCTGCCGGTGGTAAAAAGTAAGCCATACGTGGCGTGAGTCCCATAGGTTAAATTTTTCAAAGACCCATTGACCATGGCAAAAACGGCGGAAAGAATTGTAAGAAGGGAGCGCATCCGCAAACGCCTTCGCCCCACTGTGAAAGGTTCAGCTGAAAAGCCACGCCTCTCAGTGTTTCGTAGCAATCGTCAGATCTATGCACAACTGATCGATGATCAGAGCGGACAGACATTAGCCAGTTGTTCTTCTCGTATAAAAGAGATAACTTCGCAGCCACTTTCCAAAACCGACGTAGGTCGTGAAGTAGGAAAGAAACTTGCCGAGATCGCAAAAGAGAAGGGAATTGAAATGGTTGTATTCGATCGTGGCGGTTATCTGTATCATGGCCGGGTGAAAGCCCTGGCCGAAGGCGCCCGGGAAGGCGGGCTAAAGTTCTGATCTCTATGAAGTTATCAAACGATATCCGGGTAAAATCCCCTACGGTTGAACTGCACGAGAATGTAGTGCGCATCAATCGGGTAGCAAAAGTAGTAAAGGGTGGCCGCCGCTTCTCCTTCAGCGCCATTGTGGTCGTCGGCGACGGTCACGGCACTGTAGGCTTCGGACTCGGCAAAGCCAACGAAGTACAGGATGCTATCAATAAGGGTATGGAAGATGCCAAGAAGAACCTGATCAAGGTGAATCTGCTCAAAGGCACCATTCCTCATGAAATCTACGTGAAGTTCGGCGCATCCAAAGTGATGCTCCGCCCAGCAGCCCCCGGTACGGGTGTTCTCGCGGGTGGTGCTATGCGTGCGGTGCTCGAAGCTGCCGGCGTAAAAGATGTGATCGCAAAGAGCCTCGGCTCCTCGAACCCTCACAACGTGGTAAAAGCTACCATCAAGGCACTCGCCGAGATTCGTATGCCCCACCTCGTGGCCCAGCGCCGTGGACTTGAACTCACCAAAGTGTTTAACGGCTAATTAACCTGTTGTCGCCATGTATCCTAACGTTAAAATCACTCAGGTCAGGAGTACCATTGACCGGCCACAGGACCAGGTTGCCACTGTTAAGGCCCTGGGACTCGGGAGAATCAACCGCTCTGTGAACAAAGAGTGTACTCCCCAGATCCTTGGAATGATCAAAAAGGTTTCCCATCTGATTAAGGTAGAGGAGATTTAATCATGAAACTGCATACACTCAAACCGGCTACCGGCGCTACCAAAAGCACCAAACGCCTCGGACGCGGTCAGGGCTCAGGCAAGGGCGGCACTTCCACCAAAGGTCACAAAGGCCAGCAGGCTGTCAGTGGTTACAACGAGCGCCCTGCGTTCGAAGGTGGTCAGATGCCTATCCAGCGCCGTATCCCTAAGTTCGGCTTCAAGAACATTAACCGTGTTGCATACAAAGTCGTAAACCTGGATGTGATTCAGCAACTGCTTGAGCAATATCCCGGCTCCGAAGTCAACCACGAATTCCTTGCCAGCCACGGCATTATCTCCGGCTCCAAATCACTGATCAAAGTGCTGGGACGCGGCGAGATTACTGTCAAGGCAGAAGTGAAACTTAATAAGTTCAGTCAGTCCGCCCGTCAGGCTATCGAAGCCGCTGGTGGAACCGCAACCGAAGTCTAACATGAGAGACCTTTTTCGGACCCTGCGTAACATATTCAAGATTCCGGAACTCCGGTCCCGGATTCTGTTTACGCTTTTATTACTGGCAGTTTTTCGCCTGGGCACCTTTGTGATTCTGCCCGGTGTGGACTCCATACAGCTTCTGAACTCGTTCAGCGGCAATTCTTCGGGAGGCAACCTTCTGGATTTGTTCAACATTTTCCTCGGAGGCGCTTTCCAGCGGGGTTCGATTCTGGCCCTCGGCATTATGCCTTATATTTCTGCTTCTATCGTAGTTCAGTTGCTGGGTGCTGTGGTACCCGCCATTCAGAAGCTGCGCAATGAAGGTGAAAGTGGTCAGAAAAAGCAAAATCAACTCACCCGCTTGCTCACCATCGTGATTACGTTCGGTCAGGCTGTCAGTTACCTGTACTACCTCAACGGACAATATCCCGATGCCATTATCAACGACAACTTCTTCTTCCGCTTTATCTGTGTGATGATCCTGACTGCCGGAACGATGTTCCTGGTGTGGGTCGGCGAACGTATCACAGACAACGGAATTGGTAACGGTACGTCGCTGATTATCATGATCGGTATCATCTCCGAGTTTCCTCCGGCACTCATCAACGAAGCCCGCTCTACCCTGCCAATGATTTTCTTCATCGAAATTCTGGCCCTGAGCGCGGTAACAATGGCTGTGATTGCCCTTACACAGGCGACCCGCAAGATTCCGATCAACTACGCCCGCCAGATGGCTACCAACCGGGTAGCTGCCCAGATGGGTGGTGGCGTGAGCCGCAGAGACTATATCCCGCTTAAGATCAACTCCGCAGGCGTTATGCCGATCATCTTCGCCCAGGCGATTATGTTCCTGCCAACGACCCTGATTCAGCTTGCCGGCTCCGACTCGCTGTCTTCCGTAACTGCGGCGCTGAGCGATCCTACCGGGGTGTGGTACAACGCTATCTTCTTCCTGCTGATTGTTGTGTTTACCTACTTCTACACAGCGATCGCTATCAACCCGAATGAAATTGCAGATATGCTCAAGCGTAACGGCGGTTTTATTCCAGGGATTAAGCCAGGCAAGCGGACAGCCAGCTACATTGACAATATCCTTTCCAAAGTTACTCTGCCAGGTTCTGTTTTTCTGGCCATCGTAGCTATCTTTCCATCTATCGCCACGGTACTGGGAGCTTCCGGTTCATTTGCACAGTTTTTCGGGGGAACTACCCTGCTGATTATGATCGGCGTAGTCCTCGACACCCTGCAGCAAATCGAAAGCTACCTGCTGATGCGCCACTACGATGGTCTGATGCAAACGGGCCGGATCAAAGGTCGCCAGCGCAGTGGTGGTTTACCCGTATCCTAATCAGATGTCGGACAGGATTATTATAAAGACGAAACAAGAGATCGAACTGATCCGCGAGAGTTCTTTGTTAGTAAGTAAAACGCTGGGTGAACTGGCGAAGCATATCAAGCCAGGGGTGCTTACGCTCGAACTGGATAAGATTGCAGAAGATTTTATCCGTTCCCACGGAGGAATTCCTGCCTTCAAAAACTATGCTCCCAGTTTCAACGAGAGCCGTCCATATCCGTTTACGCTCTGCACTTCGGTGAACGAAGAGGTGGTGCACGGAATGCCCTCGATGCGCCGTATGCTTCAGGAAGGAGATATCATCTCTGTGGACTGTGGTGTATTGCTCAATGGGTTTTATGGCGACTCTGCCTATACGTTCGCAGTAGGCGAGATTGCACCAGCCAAACGCCGCCTGATGGAAGTGACCAAACAGTCATTGTACAAAGGGATCGAAAAGGCTGTGGCAGGCAACCGGATCGGGGATATATCCCAGGCGATCCAGGTGCACGCCGAAATGAGCGGGTTTAGCATTGTGCGCGAGATGGTGGGCCACGGAGTGGGTCACGCCATGCACGAAGCGCCGGAAGTACCTAACTACGGACGGCGCAATTCGGGCCTCAGGCTTGTAGAAGGCATGGTGATCGCAATTGAGCCAATGGTAAACTCAGGAAAGAGATTTATCCAGACCGCATCAGACGGCTGGACTGTATATGCAGCTGACAAGAAGCCTTCAGCCCACTACGAACATAGTGTGGCTGTGCTGAAAGGGAAGGCTGAGATTCTTTCGACCTTTGAATTTATTGAGAACTAAACGCTACACGAATTGGCAAAACAGGCGCCCATCAAAGTTGACGGTATAGTAACGGAAGCTCTGCCAAATGCTACTTTCCGGGTAAAACTGGAGAATGGCCATGAATTGCTTGCCCACATTGCCGGGAAGATGCGGATGCACTACATCAAAATCCTGCCTGGAGACAGGGTTGCACTGGAGATACCTCCTTACGACCTGACAAAAGGAAGGATTATTTACCGTTACAAGTAAGCGTTTGTCTCGCGAGTTTTTTAACGATACATCTCATGAAGGTCAGACCCTCTGTAAAAAAGCGATCAGCCGACTGCAAAATTGTACGTCGCAAGGGTCGCATCTATGTGATTAACAAGAAGAACCCGAAGTTCAAACAACGTCAAGGTTAAGCTATGGCGAGAATTGCAGGGGTAGACTTGCCCAGAAACAAGCGGGGAGTGATCGGCCTCACCTATATCTTCGGAATAGGCCGGACAACCTCAACCAGCATCCTGGAGAAAGCCGGTATCAGCGAAGATAAGCGGGTGAAGGACTGGACAGAAGAAGATGTGGTGAAGATTCGCCGCATCATCAATGATGAGTTTAAGGTAGAAGGCCAGCTCCGCAGCGAGGTGCAGCTCAGCATCAAGCGTCTGATGGACATCGGCTGCTACCGCGGACTGCGCCACCGTAAGGGCTTGCCCGTACGTGGACAGCGCACCCGTACCAACGCGCGTACCCGCAAGGGCCGCAAGAAGACCGTAGCCAACAAGAAGAAGGTTACGAAGTAAGACTGAGTTTACAAACAACGACCGTTTTTATCTATGTCTAAAGTCGTTAAGGCCCAGAAGAAGAAGAAAAAAGTTGAAGCTGCCGGGCAGATTCACATTGCTTCTTCATTCAACAACATCATTATTACGATCACGGATCTTGCCGGGAATACCATTACATGGTCTGCCGCCGGTAAGATGGGCTTCAGAGGCTCCAAAAAGAACACTCCCTACGCCGCCCAGGTGGCAGCTACGGACTGTGCCAAACGCGCCTATGATATGGGCATGCGCAAGGCCGATGTGTTCGTAAAAGGAACAGGAGCAGGAAGGGAAGCCGCTATCCGTGCTGTGAACGCTGTGGGTATTGAAGTGTCTTATATCAAAGACATTACCCCGCTTCCACACAACGGATGCCGGCCGCCCAAGCGTAGGAGGGTCTGACAAAGGCTTTCCGGTAACCGTTGTATGAAATTTATTGCGTTCAATCGTAACATTGTTTTTACTTCATGGCACGTTACATAGGACCTAAGGATAGAATCGCCAGGCGATTTAAGGAGCCGATCTTCGGACCCAGCAAAGCGCTGGAGCGCCGCAAGTTTGGACCTGGTCAGCATGGAAAAGGTCGTAAAAAAACATCCGAATACGGACTTCAGCTCGCTGAAAAGCAAAAAGCCAAGTTTATCTATGGCCTGCTGGAGCGTCAGTTTCGCAACACGTTCGAAAAAGCGCAGCACCGCAAAGGGGTAACCGGTACGGTTTTCCTCCAACTGCTGGAGTCGCGTCTGGATAATGTGACATTCCGCATGGGCTTCGCTCCTACGCGCAATGCTGCCCGTCAGGTGGTCAATCACAAGCATGTGATGGTAAATGGAGTGGTAACCAACGTTCCCTCTTATTTGCTCAAGCCCGGAGACGAGGTGCAGGTGCGTGAAAAAGCACGCGGCCTGGATGTCATTAACCGTAGCCTGGGCAAAAACGCCCGCTATGGCTGGGTTCAGGTAAATACCACGGAATTTAAAGGTGTGTTTCTGCACTACCCCGACCGTGCTGATATTCCTGAAAACATTAATGAGCAGTTGATCGTAGAATTATATTCTAAGTAAAACGGAGAAATACCCGATATGGCAATCCTGAATTTCATCATGCCGGAAAAGGTAGTCCTCGAAAAGGAGAACGATTATTTTGGTCGTTTTCTGCTTCGTCCCCTCGAGCGGGGTTATGGGATTACCGTCGGCAATGCCCTGCGCAGGGTCCTGCTCTCTTCGCTGGAAGGTTTCGCCATCACCTCGATCAAAATACCCGGTGTGGACCACGAGTTTTCGGTGGTTCCGGGGGTGATTGAAGACGTAACGGAGATTATTCTGAACCTCAAAGGTGTTCGCCTCAAAAAGGTAGCCGAAGGGGATCACAAAATTTTCGTGTCTGTCCGCGGCAAAGACGTATTTAAGGCCGGCGACATCGCTGACCATACGGGCTGCTTCAAGGTGATGAACCCCGACCATGTGATCGTAAAACTGGATCCTAAAACTACGTTCGACATCGAGCTGACCGTAGGCAAAGGGCGTGGCTATGTTCCTGCGGAAGAGAACAAGGTAGCCAATGCCCCCATAGGCGAAATTGCGATTGACTCTATCTTTACGCCCATCCGGAACGTCCGCTATCAGGTAGAAGACTACCGGATCGAGCAAAAGACAGACTACGAACAGCTTGAGATAGATGTGCAGACCGATGGCACCATTGATGCCGAGTCTGCCCTGAAAGAGGCTGCCAACATCCTGCTGCGTCACCTGATGCTCTTCTCCGACGAAAGCATCACCCTGATCTCTGAAGAACCAGAGAAAAAGGACGAAGTAGATGAAAACTACCTCCAGATGCGCAAACTGCTCAAAACACCACTCTCCGAGCTGGATTTGTCAGTCCGCGCATACAACTGCCTCAAGGCTGCCGACATTAAAACCCTGGGCGATCTGGTCAGCTACAACATTGCCGACCTGCTGAAGTTCCGCAACTTCGGTAAAAAATCCCTCACAGAACTCGAAGAACTGGTAGCCGACAAGAGCCTTACCTTTGGTATGGAAGTCGTGAAATACCGCCTCGACGAAGATTAATTTCCTGCTGCCGGATGTCAACATCCGGCAGCTTCTTTTTTTTATTGTATCACTCCCTTCCCCAAAGGATTATGACCCCTCATGAAGAGCGGAATGCCTCTGGGTTAGCCCAATCGCTGTAAAAGCATGCGTCACGGTAACAAAGTAAACCACCTGGGCCGTAAAACGGCCCACCGCAAGGCTCTGTTGAACAACCTTGCCTGCTCCCTGATCGAGCATAAGCGTATCATCACCACGCTGGCCAAAGCCAAAGAACTGCGTGTGTTTGTAGAGCCGCTGATCACAAAATCCAAAAACGATACCACCCACTCCCGCCGTATCGTTTTCTCCTACCTCCAGAACAAAGAGGCTATCAAGGAACTATTCAGCACGGTAGCAGACGCTATCGCTGACCGTCCCGGAGGATACACCCGCATCCTGAAACTGGGCAAACGCCCCGGTGACAATGCTGAACTCGCCCTGATCGAGCTGGTGGACTTTAACGAGTACATCAAAGACGATAAGACCCGCAAGGCCCGCCGTACCCGCCGTGGTAAGTCCAAGACCAAGGGCGCTGAATCTGTAGCGGCTCCAGTAGCTGAAACGGTCGTTACGACCAAGCCAGAGGCAGTAGTCGTAGAAGACGAAGTCGTAGAAGATATTTCTATCGATCTCAGTGGTGCTGAGGAAGTGGCTGCCGAAGAAACTTCTGCTGAAACCAGCTCCGAAAGCGAAGATAAGCCTTCTGCTGAGTGATCTCAGAGGCTATGAAGATAAAAGCCCGGCATTGCC
>RDXT01000353.1 GCA_004292985.1 Bacteroidota bacterium | reverse complement strand
GACCACACAGAATATGCGCCCTTTGTTCTGGACAGCGCCGGAAATTTTCAGGACATCCAACTGATCTGGTTAGACGAAGAGCCTGTCTATTATTCCGGGGTAGAAAATCAACCCTATGTATATACGGCCTCGCCGGGCTACCATGAGATCCGCATCCGCACGCGCTTTTATTATCTGGTCTTAGACAGCGTGTTTCTGGCTGCGGGCAAAAAGAATGTGATTGCAGTGAATGTGCACAAGCCCGCAGCGCATGTGAAGGTGCAAAGCATGAAACCGACCTTCAGCGTAGCTGAGACACAGATGCTTCGCCAGCGGATTATGCCTGTGCAGAAAGGAGTGCATGACAATTACGGATACATCCACCAGGGAGACAGAATTTGGACCCTGGGGGGTAGTTTCCCTGTGAACATCGGACCGATGAAGGCGGGGTATATACACATGGTACAGCCGGAGGGGTTTAAGATTCAGACCCAGTACGAACCGGGTTTTTCCTATGAATTTTCGCCCCAGTTGGTAAAAATGCGCAGCCTCGACCCGAACCGTAGCTTCGCTATGAAGTGGAATGCGCCTTCCAGTCCGGAGGCGCAGCGGCTGTTGCTTCAAAAGCCGTTCAGCGAGTCATTTATGAACGCCCGTTACGAAGCCTATATGTTCAATGCCGTGTACCGGGATTATATCTATGAAAATCCAGACAAAACTGAGCCGGGTATGGGCCGCCTCCGGATACAGTTGCCCCCCGATACGACACTGACCCATATGCTGTTGTTTGACGAAGGGAATCCCGATTTTATCCGCATCTATCCTGCTAATGGGCAAATGATCCACCAGTTGATGCCCGGCAGCTATGAAGTAGTGGTTTTCCGGCGGGACTCATCAGTATATCAGCGGCAGGGCCTGCTTGTAAAGGCGAATGGAAGCGCATTTTATGACCTTTCCATATGGCCCATTTCACCTGTGGAAGCACGATGGAAAGCCTTATATCGCCTCAATTTGCTCCGGCTCAAAACACGCTCTGGTGTACGTGAGGCTAAGCAATGGGCTAAAGAGGCTTATTATCAGGCAAATACGACCCCTTCCTCATTTGATCACTGGATTTCGGGGTATATCTATGATGAAAACAAAGAGCCATTATCTGGTGTAGCCATCTTAATCAAAGGGACAGAACGAGGGGCCCTTACGAATGCCGATGGGTATTTTTCCTTATGGGTTCCTGCTAAAGGCGTACTGGTGATTTCATATATTGGCTACGAGACCCAGGAAGTGCTGATTGAGGGCAGAGCCTCTTTCGTTCAGTCACTATCTCCAGCGTTTACTTACCTCGAAGAAGTAGTGGTAACAGGATATGGTTCCCAGAGAAAGCAGAGTGTGACAGGAGCAGTTAGTACGATGCTTAGCGGGGGAGTCAAGGGGGTAATGATAAGAGGAGTGAGTACGCTTCCTCCCCAAAAGCCGCTGATTATTGTGGACGGTATCCCTTATGAAGGTTCTCTTGATGATATTCAAGGCAGAATGTCATCCGTTGAACTGATGAATCCGGGAGATGCGGCAATTTACGGGAGTAAGGGTGCCGGCGGGGTCATTTTGGTAAACACACGTGGCAAGCCCGATCCCCGGCTGCAATTGCTTGAAATGGACGGGGATATCATTATTCATGCACAGACGGAAGAGTACACACTGGATCCTTCAACATCCCGTCTGCGCCACAACTTCTCCGACCATGCCTTCTGGCAGCCCCGCCTGCGCACTGACGCAAACGGAAAAGCCTCCTTTCCCGTGACCTATCCCGACGACATCACCCGCTGGAATACCTATGCCCTCGCGGTGGCCAGCCACAAACGCACAGGCCTGGCAGCGGCTTCGACCCAGTCCTACCTGCCCCTGAGTGGCCGTCTTTTCCTTCCCCGCTTTGCCATCGCCGGAGACAGCATCCGGGCCATTGGTTCCACCCAAAACCTCAGCGGAGATTCCGTCTCGGTAAGCCGCAGCCTCCGGATCGGTGAAAAAACGCTATTCAGCGCTTCCGGAGGCCTTTTATACGCGCAGACCGACACCCTGGCATTTAGCGTCCCAGCCGGAGCCGACTCTACCACACTGGTCTGGCGCGTCGAAACCCCCGGCGGCTATTTCGATGGCGAGCAGCGCAGCCTGCCCGTATATCCTGTCGGTGCGCCTGCGTTTTCCGGTGGATTTTACCCCCTGCCCGGCGCAGATACGCTGCATCTGGCATTTGACCCGGCCCACGGGCCTGTGCAGCTTCGCCTCGAAGCCGACCTCATCGGGGTCTATCGCAGCGAACTTCAGCGCCTGCACAGCTACAAGCACTATTGCAACGAGCAGGCCGCCTCCAAACTCAAGGCCCTGCTCCTCGACAAGCGCCTCACCGAAAAGTCCGGAAAGGCGTTCCACGGCGAAAGCGATATCCGCTCCATGATCCGCCGCCTCGAAAAAAGCCAGTCTGAAAAGGGCTACTGGGGCTGGTGGGACAATGGCTTCCCCGAAATATGGATTACCCGCCACGCCGCTTCCGCCCTGATAGAAGCCGAAAAAGCGGGATATACCGTGAAATTCCGCCGTGCAGAACTGACAGAGTACCTGCTGTTCCGCCTTCCGGTGATGGGGGTTGACGACCGCCTGCGCAGCCTTTACATCCTGCGCGACCTGGGCGCAAAGGCCGATTTCGCCGCTGTCCTCGACTCGGTGAGCCGCATCAAAAAACTGTCTTTCCCCCTCTACGTTGAAAGCCAGCGTCTGAGGCAGCTCTGCGGACTGAGCTACGACAGCGATTCTCTGCTGCGGGCCGCGCAGCATACCCTCTCCGGCAACCTCTACTGGACAGGCACGGGCGTTTTTCCCGATGCTGCCGATATGGATGTGACCCTGACCGTGTATGCCCTGATGCGCGACGGCGGGGCCGATGCCCGGACACAGGAACTGATCCGCCGCTACCTGCTGGAGCAGCGCCGCTACCAGGGCTGCTGGCGCAATACCTATGAGGCGGCCCGCGCGCTCGATGCCCTGCTACCAGAGGTACTGGCGGGGGCTAAGTCCTTGACAGAGAAGAAGGTACATCTCAGCGGTGCCTTGCTTGACAGCGTGCGTACCTTCCCCTATACCCGGATGTTTGTGGCGGGGGACAGCCTGCACCTGCGCGCCAAAGGCGGGGGCATGCTCTACGCCAGCCTTTCCCAGACCTGGTTTGACCCGGCTCCGGAGCCGCTTTCAGGCGAGCTTTCGGTCCGCACCTGGCTGGGTGACAAAAACAGCCCCCAGACCGTTCTGTCAGCCGGAAAACCCGTTACCCTCACCGCAGAGGTGGAGGTGCGTGGCGATGCCGAGTATGTGCTGGTCGAAATTCCGATTCCGGCGGGCTGTAGCTACGAGAGCGAAGTGCCTGCCTTGTACGTCAACGGCGAGTCCGGGCGCGAATACCGCCGCGAAGCGCTGAGTATCTACTGCCAGCGCCTCGTTCCGGGGACGCACCGCTTCGAAGTGAGGCTTGTTCCCCGCTTTGCAGGCCGCTATACCCTCAATCCGGCCCACGCCGAGCCGATGTATGTGCCTTTTATGGGCGGCAGAGAGGCAGTGAAGAAGGTGGAGGTGCGGTGAGGAGGGCAGACTTATGTTGGCTTCAAAGAGAATGCTATGAAACCTTTTCATTCCCTTTCGCTTGTGCTCTTCCTGGCCGCATGTCACCAACCGATGCCTTCGATGGCTCCGGAGCTGTACTGCCTCGATATTCAGGATGCACACCTTCGCCATGAACTATCCTGCTATATTCAGGATTTTGATGAGCCGCACGTTTTTTCAATGGCTGTGACCCAATTTAACAGCGACTCGCTCACCCTTGTTCTTAGTCCGCACTTACCCTGGGAGTCCGCTTTATATGCATATCCTACTCCCTTTTACACCATTATAGATGGTCGTTTAGTGTTGATATACAATGGGTTGGAGCGTTTGATTCGGTTTAATAAGTACTCGTATGCCAGACTTACTTTTGTGCAAAGCCTTCATTTAGAAGATAACTGGGATGAAGAGAAAGACAAGCAAACGGGATTTTCGCTTTACTGTAACAATAAGGTAGAAGAGGTAAGAATATTCTGGTATGGCAAAAGCCCCTTTTCGCAATGGATAGGAAACGGTTCACCTAATAGGCCGCCTGAAATCAATCAGGTAATGTTCAAAGTTCCCGAGTGACTGCCTCCTTCTGGCCGGTAGTTATTAATGTTTCGCCCTTACAGGGCTTTTGAATATGGGTTGCGCTGCTGCGCTACAGACGTTTTGCCGCTAACGCGGCTTGGGAGCGCACGGCAAGCACCTTGGGTGCAGCACTATGCATAAATATCCTGTCAATCCTGTTAATCCTGTCAAAATATGCACACCTCACTCCACCTCCACACTCCCCGCGCCGCTGCTCTGAATATCATCGGCCTTTTGGGGGCTGCCTGCGCAGAAAATATTGCCAGCGCCCGAAGCGCGGGCGTGAAGTTCGTTTTTCACATAGATGTAGGCATCGGCCTGGCCTTCCACGGCGACGGTGGCATTTTCTGTGATCAGGTCTTTGGCGCGCAGGTCGCCCGAGCCGCTCACGCTGGCTTTCAGTTCGCTGGCGGTGCCCACAAGCTTAACAGAGGAGGCCCCTTCGATCTGGCAGTCTAAGGTCGCGACAGTGAGCTTCAGGTTGAGGTCAGCTCCGCCGGAAACCTTGAGTTTCAGCAGGTCCGTAGCGATCGGCATACGGGCACTTACGTCCGCAGCGCCATCTACTGTCAGCGACTCCAGACGGTCGGTGGTGATATACACGCTCAGCTTCGTCACATTTTTTAAGGTGTGCGTAGCGGAGACCACCAGCACATTGTTTTTCACCTTTACCTCGACAAAGCTCATCAGGTTTTCATCTGTCTCCACGACCACCTTTTGCTTGTCTCCCCAGATAATGTTTACCGTAAATATCCCCCCGACCTGGATCCCGTCGAAAGCGGAGATTTTTTGCTCCAGGGTAGTAACTTTTCCATTGCCTTTGGGGCTTTCCTGGGCAAATATCAGGGAAGGAAGCAGCGACAGGAGGAGGATGCAGAAAAGAGTAGGCTTCATAGGAGAGAGACTTGTTTTCAAGTCAAAGATAGGCATTTGGTGGTGGAATTCAAACGCCAGTAGCGGCGACTTTAGCGCCGTAACTGGGCTTCAGCGACTGAAGTCGCCGTTACGGGAAAGTCGCCGCAACCGCCTACTGTATCACCACCTTCCGCGTCGCCGCCCGCCGCTCGTTGGACAGGCTGCCCTTGTTCAGCACCACCTGGATCAG
>RDXT01000106.1 GCA_004292985.1 Bacteroidota bacterium | reverse complement strand
CCCTCTCTGCCGGGCACACTTTCGACCAGCGCAGCCCCCATAATGACCCCCAGAGAGTCGAGTTGTGCCTTCAAAGCCTGTTGTAAACGGCTTTCGCCCGCTTCTCCCGGCCCCCATTGCAGCAAAAGGTGCATGATGGCCCCGCTCAAAGGCTGGTTGTCCTCTTCCCGGTAGCCCGTAAAGGAAAATTGGGGGGCCTTATCCGCTCCGAGGGCAGCCCGCAGGCCCAGCGGCAGGTAATAGTATTCGTGGGAACGTTTTCCGTTTTCGCGCAGCTCATACACGCCCACCTTCATGCTGTCGCCCAGTTGGAGGACCTGAATCGGATAGGCATTCTGGGCAAAAGTGCCGCCTGCACCGAGGAGCATCAGCGCAAGTAAAACCGGATAAAGAAGGGTATTTCTGTTCATGGCTGGGGCATTTCATCGAGAAAAATAAGGCCGAGGTTATCTGAGCCTTCCTGGCTCACTTTGCTGCCGTCGGCTTTGATCCATGTGATGGTGTAGCTGACAGCGTCCTGGTCTAAGGGCAGCGTTACTTCAAATCCTTTTCCGCTGAGGTCGTCGCTGGGGCGGAAGGTGAGCCGCTCCTGCCGGGGCCTGCCGAAGAAATTGTAGGAAATCTGGATCGTTACCGCCCGGACCCCTTTGGCCGCCAGCGACTGTATATCGCCTTCCAGATCAATGCGGCGGCGGCGGTAAGGGGTAAATACATTCACCATCGAGCCGTTTTCGCGCTGCCAGGGGGTGGTATAAGCGCCTTCGCCCACAAAATTCCAGGTCTGGCGGTATTCATATTCTAACCAGTTGAGGCGGTTTTCGTCGCCCTGGTTGAGGTAGGCCACCGAAACGGGCTTTTCAAACTTCTGCATCCCTTCGCGGTTGATCAGGATTTCTTTGAGTGTTTCCTGGCCGTTTTCGTGCTGCTTGCGGATGGTGAGCGTGACGCTGTTGATCATTTTGTCGAACTCTTTTTCCAGGCTGCCATCTATGCCGACAAATACTTCTCTCTGCTGAAAGGAGGGGTCGTAGAGTGCCACATCGCGGAAAAAAGCTGGATTGGTCCCAAATCGCTGGTAGAGGTTGCCGATGTTAAATGTCACGTAGTGGTGCCGCTCGATGGTCGCCCGCCCGTTGAAGGAGAGTTTGCCTTTACCTGTGGCGTTGAGTTCTTTCATTCGGTAGGCCACATTTAGTCCGAATCCGGTGGTATTGCGGCTGCCGAGCGCTCCATTGGGACCTAAGAGAGAGCCTAACGCGTCATTCAGTCCGCCCTGCGCAGCTTCGGGCACATCTTCGGGGTCCACAGGGTCGAA
>RDXT01000352.1 GCA_004292985.1 Bacteroidota bacterium | reverse complement strand
CTTTACATGAAACGATTGTTTTTTTTCTTCACCCTCGCCCTATGCTGGCTTGGGATACAGGCCCAGGGCGTCGTAACGGTGTCGGGCGTGCTCAGTGACGTATCAGGCCCGCTCAGCGGCCAGACGGTTACGCTCATCAGTCCCAACAACCAACCTTCTTTTCAGACGGTTACAACCAATCCCAACGGATTTTACACCGCCAATATCCAGACCACGGCGCTGGGCGGAAGTGCGGTTGTCTTCGCTACCTGCGGAAACGGCAGTATCGCGGCAGACTCTGTTTTTTTCCCCCCCGTGCAAACCAACATTACCCTGAACCTCTACTGCGGACCTGTAGTTCAGCTCTGCCATTCCGAATTTGACTGGCAAGCGGTAGGCGGTACGACCATCGTCAATTTTTCGAACCTTTCCTTCTCTGGCAGTGGTCTTCCTCTGACCTATCACTGGGATTTTGGCGACGGCAATATTGCCACCACCAGCAACCCCTCGCATACCTACAGCCAGCCCGGCATTTATAGTGCCTGTCTCACCGTCAGTGATGCCCAGGGTTGTTCAGACACCTACTGCTTGTATGTAACAGCGGGCGGAGCTACCTTTTGCGATGCGGACTTTCAGTATTTCTCCAGTTCTCCGGGCACAGTCCTGTTTGTGCCATTGGCGATTCAGTTTCCGGTGAACTTTTCCTACTCATGGAGTTTCGGTGACGGAAACACCAGCACAGACCCGGCTCCGATTCATCCATATACCAGCGCAGGTACCTATACGGTTTGCCTTGCATTAAGTGATCCTCAGACAGCTTGTGTGGATTCCTTCTGCACGCAGGTGGTAGTGCAGAGCGCTTCGGGTTGTTCTGCTTACTACTACGCCTATCCGACTGGAAACAACAGCGTACAGTTTCTTACCGATACAAGCACCTACAGCCCTAACCTGAGCTACGTATGGGATTTTGGCGACGGCAATTTTGGAACCGGACCCAATCCTGCACATACCTACGCACAGTCGGGACTGTATCTGGCATGTCTGACTGTATCTGACTCTGCTACAGGATGTTATGACAATTTTTGCAACCATGTAAGCGTCGGCTCCAACTGTTTTGCCAGCTTCAGCGCTACGCCTCTTGCCGGTAACGATATGCAGTTTGTGGCCGATACCTTCCTGGTCTCTTCTACCGCAACCTTTACCTGGGACTTTGGTGACGGAGGCACAGGCGCAGGTCTGACCGCAACGCACAGCTATGCAGCTCCGGGCCTTTACACTGTTTGCCTCACCGTGTCAGACAGCCTGAGCGGTTGCGTAAACTCTACCTGCTATACCATTCACGTAGGACCTGCACCTATCGTTTGCTCGGCACATTTCTACGCCTATGCGGCCTTCCCTGGCCTGGGAGTCCAGTTTATTCCTGACTCCGCGCTGCTGAGCTCGCAGGCGGTCTATACCTGGGACTTTGGCGATGGAATAGTAAGCTCATTTTTTGGCAACGTCCCCTACTATGTATATGCAAACCCCGGCACCTACTATGTCTGTCTGACCATCACCGACACCGCGGGCGGTTGTTTCGACACCTGGTGCGACTCTGTGACCGTAGGCGGATCTTTCCCCGGCAACTCGATCAGTGGCCTTGTACACACCGACTCCCTCTCTCTCTTTGAAGGATACGTGTACCTGATCCAGCACGATTCGCTGGCAGGCACCCTCACCGTGGTGGATTCGGTCTATTCGCAGACAGGCTATTACATATTCTTTGGAGTAGATCCCGGTACCTATCTCGTAAAGGCTGCCCTGCTGCCAAACTCTTCTACCTATGCCGACTTCCTGCCGACCTATTTCGGAGATGAGCTTTTCTGGAACAATGCAACCAGCATCGTGATGACCTCTACCGATCTGTTTCTGCCACCCATTAACCTGATCCCCGGCATCAACCCAGGTGGCCCCGGCTTCATCGGCGGTCTGATCTCTCAGGGAGCTAACAAAGACGAAGGTGATCCGATGGGCAATGTTTCTGTGATCGTAACACACCACAGCAGCGGCGCAGGCGCTTCTTACACCTACTCTCACAACGATGGTTCCTACAGCATCTCCAACCTGAACTACGGCACCTACTATGTGCAGGTCGAAATGCCAGGTCGTTACAGCATCCCTACCACGGTGGTGATCGCTCCGGGCCAGGAAAACCACAGCGACCTTAACTTTGAAGTGAGCAGCACCAGCGCCTATGCTGTGACAGGTATTGATGAGCTGGCTTCGGGCCGCATCTCGTCTCTGTATCCAAACCCAACCCGCGATTTCGCCGAGCTGGTGATGGAGATGGAGCGCAGCGATGACCTGAATGTACGCATCAGCAACCTGACAGGCCAGACACTCTTCGAAAACCAGGTGTCGGTAGGCGCAGGCGAGCAGCGTATCAGCCTCGATCTGAGCCAGTTGCCGCAAGGAATGTATCTCCTCGATGTACGCGGAAGCAATGGCCGCCTCACTGCCCGCATAGTGAAGGGTCTCTGATCAAGTGTATTTGGAATGAATTACGTATCTGCCTAATTTTCCGTACTGGGTTCTCCGGTGTTGCCGATGGTGCGCCGGAGAGCTTTTATCTGAATCGTAAGTCAAGAAATGGAGGTTGAATCCAGGCTCATCGAAGCATGCATCCGCGAAGACCGGCGCGCCCAGTCTGAGCTGTACCGGAGGTGTTATCCGGTGCTGATGGCTGTGTGCTCCCGTTACCTGCGCAACCGCGATGATTGTCTGGCCTCGCTCAACTATGGTTTTTTGAAAGTATTAAATGGCCTGAAAACCTGGCAAAAAGGAAAAGCACCCTTCGAACCCTGGATCCGCCGCATCATGATCAACACCCTGATAGATGAATTCCGGAAAAATAAGCGCTACCAGGAGCAGACGGTTGCTGTGGAGGAACTGCCCTCAGGACTGGCGGAGGCAGAACTGGACCTCGGGGAAGCCGACCAGCGAATGGATGCCGAAGCGGTGGAGGCCATCATTCACCGGCTGCCTCCGGTAAGCAGGCAGGTGTTTAACTTGTTTGCGATAGACGGCTACAGCCACAAAGAAATTGGCGAATTGTTACATATATCGGAAGGTACCTCTAAATGGCATGTTAACTTTGCCAGGGTCCGCATCCGGGAAGAACTGTTAAAAACACTGGGAACGACCAAAACCATCCTCCAATGAAACAGGACGAATGGATTAAACATAAGCTCGAAAGCAGGCAGTTTGAGTTCCGGGAGGAATACTGGACGGCTGCCGAAGCGCTGATCGAGTCTGAGCGCCGCCGCAAAAGACGCTGGTGGCTCTGGCTGCCCCTGATTTTTGCAGCAGGCGCAGGTGCAGGCTGGCTGATCTGGAATACGGTGGCCCCGCCTCCCGCTGCCGGGCTTGTGATGGTGCGCAATATGCCGCCGGAACTTCCGGCTGAAGCGATCTGCCAGACAGGAGGCCCGGAAGAGGTACGGGAGATGCTGCATTCCCCGCAAAGCCATCACCCCGAAGGCCACGAAAGCGCTCATCTGCACAGGCACACACCTACATCACGGGTAGCGGGCCTCAGCGCCGAAGAGTGCTGCGAAGTCCCTGTAAATCAGTCTCTTACGGTGCAGTCCCGCCGCGACGAAGGCAAAACCCGCGCAGCCGAAACGCCCGCCTATACCCCCGAGGAAGTGTACCGCATGCCACTGCGCTCCCATCGCCTTGTACTCAACACCGGAGGAAGTCTCCAGCCGGGAGAAACGCCGGGCTATCTCTGGAACCGCCACTTTATGGGTATGATCACCGGCGCTTCCTGGGCCGCAGGCTGGCAGAATGTAGGCACAAACCCGGCTGCCATCAGCAGCGCTCCCGTGCTGGGACTGCACTATGTCTTTCTCCCTGCCCGCAACTGGCGTGTTAATGCAGCGCTTCTCTACACATCGCGTAGCGGCCTCAGCAGCGACTCCGCCTACCGCTCCACCGATCTGGGGCTGGGTTTCCGGCAGGAAGTAACGGTGGTCTCCCCGCAGCGCCTGCACATGATCGAGGTGCCTGTCTATCTCGACCGCCGGGTAGCGGGCCGCCACTATGTGATGGCAGGGGTCTATGGATCGTGGATGCTCGATGCCTCGGCTAAACTCGAACGCTACCTGCTGACCGATTTTGGCCGCACCGAACTCGGCAATTCCTCCGGATGGGGCTACCGCCAGGGCTTCCGGAGAGCCGATTATGGCCTCTCGCTCGGATACGGATACTACCTCGGCAGGGGTCTGCGACTCTCCCTGCAAGGCTCCGCCGGTCTGCGCGACATGACCGACCCTGCCTTTTTTAACTCCCTGCGCAAAGACCGCAACCTGCGGGTCCGCATCATGCTGGAGTATGACTGGATTAACCTGAAACGAAAATGAAGCCACAAGCAATTATAGGATTTCTGGCGCTGATGCTTGCCGCTTTCGCCTGCAAAGAGGCCGAATTACCGGACGAGTTTACAGATCAGCCCGACTTTTATGCCGAAGGGAAAATAGGGGGCAAAGAAATACGCCTGGTGGCCGGGGAAGATGGCTACTATATGAAAACACTTCGGGAGCAGGATGATAAAGGGGTGTTTATGTTCCGGGGAGCATTTACCCGCCTCGATTGTGAGCCTTGTACGGAATCCTTAAAAATTACCCTCCGCGATGCCCGCCAGGCTCCGCCTGATGAGTCAGTGATTCCTGCCGATGCCTTCAAAACAGGCCCATACGCTTATTATTTCTCCAGCAACCCGGATGAAAACTTCGTGTACCGGGTCTCCTTCACCAATGAATCCACAGGCGCAGGGCCATTTACCTATCAGTGGAACATGGGAGATGGCACCGTGCACCAGGGGCAAAATCCGGTACATACCTACGACGACAGCCTCACGCAGATCGAAGTCTGCCTCGATGCCACTGACCCCAGCGGCTGCACCACCAGTATCTGCAACGTTGTGGACCTGGAAGACACCCTCTGCCGCTCAGATTTTACCCACTACCGCTATCCGGGTACACAATATGTAGAGTTTTCTGCGCGCCCCACGGGAAAAGCGCCCTTTACCTACCGCTGGAACTTTGGCGATGGATACGGGGCCAGCCTGGGCAATCCGGGCTACTTTTTTGCCAATCCGGATGTGTACCGTGTATGCCTGACCATCACCGATGCGGAGGGCTGCCGGAGTACGATCTGCAAGAACATTGCGGCTGATCCCGCACTCTGCGAGAGCAACTTTACCTACCAGGTGGAAAAAACAGTCGTGCCCAACCCGCTACAATTCAGCACCGTGATCGTGAGCTGGACAGATGCCCAGGGGAAAAAGTACAGCACCGCC
>RDXT01000456.1 GCA_004292985.1 Bacteroidota bacterium | reverse complement strand
CTGATCTTATGCCATTTTTGCAGCGCCATCAACAAACTGACTTATGCCGCACACTTCGATCAGGCAGATACTTGCCTCCGAACCCACAGGACAGGAACTTACCGTAAAAGGCTGGGTACGCACCTTTCGTTCCAACCGCTTTATCGCCCTCAATGACGGGTCCACCCTTCTGAACCTTCAGGTAGTCGTGGATTTTGAGCGCTATGAGGAGAGCCTGCTCAAGCGGGTAAATACGGGAGCGGCCATCGCTGTGAGCGGCAAATTGCTGCCTTCGGAGGGCAAGGGCCAGAAAATGGAACTGCTGGCTGATACGCTCGAAATTCTGGGCGATGCCGATCCTTCGGTGTATCCGATTCAGCCCAAAAAACACAGCATGGAGTTTCTGCGTGAAAACGCCCACCTGCGGATGCGCACGAATACTTTCAGCGCGGTGTTTCGCATCCGGCACCACATGGCCTATGCCATTCACTCCTATTTTCACCAGCACGGCTTTTTCTACCTGCATGCGCCTATTATCACGGGCAGCGATGCAGAGGGGGCAGGGGAGATGTTTCGGGTAACGAACCTCTCGCCGACAAAGCCGCCGCTGACAGAGGAGGGCGGAGTCAACTGGAAAGAGGATTTTTTCGGCAAAGCCACCAACCTCACGGTTTCCGGCCAGCTTGAAGCCGAAACCGGAGCGATGGCCCTGGGCAATGTCTATACCTTCGGTCCGACCTTCCGCGCCGAAAACTCCAACACCACCCGTCACCTGGCCGAGTTCTGGATGATCGAGCCTGAAATGGCTTTTTATGACATCTACGATAACATGGACCTGGCCGAGGACTTCCTCAAGTACATCATCCGCTCGGTGATGGAGCATTGCCCGGACGACCTTCAGTTTCTGCATGACCGTGTGGAGGAAGAGGAGCGCAACCTGCCCAAGGAGCAGCGCCGCCCGATGCCTTTGCTCGATACGCTGCGCTTTGTGGTGGACAATCCCTTCGAGCGCATCACCTATACCCGCGCGGTTGAGATTCTGCTCAACTCCAAAACCTACAAAAAAGGCGGTTTTACCTACCCGGTGGAGTGGGGCCGCGACCTGCAATCGGAGCATGAGCGCTACCTGGTGGAGAAGGAATTTGGCAAACCTGTGATCGTAACGGGCTATCCCAAGGCGATCAAGGCTTTTTATATGCGCCAGAACGACGACACAGACCCGGCAAGGGCTACCGTCGCGGCGATGGACATCCTGTTTCCCGGCATCGGGGAGGTGGTAGGCGGTTCGCAGCGCGAAGAGCGCCTGGACAAGCTCCTCGCCCGCATGGAAGAGGCCCATATTCC
>RDXT01000455.1 GCA_004292985.1 Bacteroidota bacterium | reverse complement strand
TCTGGCAAAAAACCGGAAGCGGGTGGCAGGCGGTAAGTGTGCCCATCGGCGAAGGAATGGTGGATTTTCTGCGTTTTTTCCGATTCCTGCGGCAACAAGGCATCCGCGTGCCGATGTCGCTGCACATGGAATACCCGCTCGGCGGCGCAGAAAACGGCCAGACACGTATCAGCATTGACCCCTCAGCGGTTTTTCAGGCGATGAAAAGAGATGCGCAGAAGGTTCGTGAATTGTGGGAGCGTTCGGCAGAATAATGAATATCGTTTTATGGGAGAGTTTTTGGCCGAGTTGCTGATAGATATTCTCACGGAAGGGATATTCCGGCTGCCGGGGCTGCTTTGGCGCCGGGTGCGTGCGTTTTGTGCGTATGTATTCAACTCACTACGCATTAAGCAGCGAAACAACCGTGGCTCGCTACAAGCGCTTTTCGACAAAGCGAAGGCTCGCTGAGTGGTCATTCATTGAAACTGTCTCGTGTTCAAGGCCGGGGTTCGACAAGCTCACCCACCGGCCACCCTGTTCCCTGAAAACTGTTCCCTGTAAACTGTTCCCTGTAAACTGTTCCCTGAACCCTGTCCTATGCCTCTCATCAAATCTTTCAAACAATTCCACCCCCAGATCGCCGCTGATGTGTATCTGGCTGAAAACTGCACCATCATCGGCGAGGTCGAGATCGGTGCGCAGAGCAGCATCTGGTATTATGCCCTGCTGCGGGGCGATGTGGGACTGATCCGCATCGGCGAGCGTACGAATATCCAGGACCACGCGGTGCTGCACAATACGGGCGGGCGAAGCATCTGTATCGTCGGCAATGATGTGGTGGTGGGCCACCGGGCGATGTTGCATGGCTGCACCATCGGCGATGAGTGCCTGATCGGCATGGGAGCGATTGTGCTCGACGGGGCTGTGGTGCCCAAACATACGCTCGTAGCCGCCGGGGCGCTGATTCCCGAAAATGTGCACTTGGAAAGCGGCTTTTTGTACGCGGGGGTTCCGGCGCGGAAAATCAAACCCCTCACTGAGCAGCAGATCGCTATGATACGGCTCGGCGCAGCGCATTATGTGGAGAATGCGAAATGGCACAGGGAGGGCGAAACGATATCGGGGCTGCCTGATTCCGGGTTTTAGCGGATAAATGCCTCTATATTTCCCGCATCCCCCGGAAATTTTCTATCTTTTCCGCCAAAGAGGCAGAATCTGATATGAGCGACTTTGACCCGGACAAACTGCGGGACCCGCGCTACCGGGAGCGTTTTCAGCAAAAACTGGCCGAACTGCATGCGGTGCAGGAGCAACATACGTTTATCGCGTATGCTTCGGGCCAGC
>RDXT01000454.1 GCA_004292985.1 Bacteroidota bacterium | reverse complement strand
CCCAGATGGGCGGCCTGGGCTTCGAGTTCGTTGGCGCTGGAGAGCACCTGGCTCGCCGCTGCCCCGGTCGAAAGCGAGAGCTGGCGCACATCCTCGATATGGCCGGAAACCTTCTCGGTCCCGCGGGCGGCCAGATCGAGGCTGAGGGTGTGGTCTCCGGGCATAAGCGTGCCCTGGTCGAGCGTCAGTACCTGACGCCCGGACATGTCCCACAGGTCCACCCGCACAGCTGAGGCATGGGTCAGGCTGAAGGGAATGGTGGTCTCCCCGGCAAAGGGGTTGGGGTAGTTTTGGCCAAGCGACATTTGTTTGGCGGTTTCCTTTTCCAGGTTGCCAATGCCGAGGGTACCTTCGCCCTGGATGGTCACCTCCAGAAAGGCATCGTACCCGTTGGTAGTGGCGTTCGGGGTGAGCGTCGCTATCTGATATGCGTACCCGTCCGAAAAAATATTGTCGCTGGCCAGGGTCATCGGGTCTGCACCTTTGGTGTACAGCGTAGAATTGGCTGTATAAATTGCGTTTTTGGTGGGAATATCGAAGGTCATCTGCGAAATGGCTGCATAGGTAGAACTGACATATACCTGGAAGTGAATATGGCAAATCCGGCCTGTGTACCAGCCTGGGAAAATGGTCACAAACTCCACCTCCCCATTGGCATCTGTAAACTGATATCCGCGCAGGTAGGTAAGACCCGCCTGACCTGGATTGTTGTTGGCGCTGTAGCCGGAGTAGAGTCCGTCCTTGTCACAATGCCAGATATTGACCCGGAGGTTGGGCATAGCGCCACAGTTATTGATGCCCTTGATGCGTATCTTGACATTGAGCTGCACGCCCTGGCGGTCTTCCCGCAGGTCCTGGCGGAAATAGGTGGTATTTTCGCTCAGATCAAGCGGGAATGGCCCCGCAGTCTCTGTCGGGATCAAAATACAATCATTTGCCACCTGACGCACAGTGCCAGCTGCGGTAATCATGCCTGCGGGCAGCAGCAGCGATCCTCCGGTTATGCTGAGGCCGCGAAGAAAGTCTTTTCTTTTCATAGATACGGAAGTTAAAAACGGTTACAGGGACCCATTTACAGAGCATGGCGGATAGGCTACCTGCCATTAGGAATTGGTATGATGGTGGTTTTTTACCTGAAAAGGTTGCATATACGGCTCAGGAAGGTCCAAAAATATATGTACGTTATTGTATATTTTTGTAGAAGATAAAGACACACAAAAGCCAAACGTTCCCCATGCAACAACTCCTCCATACCCTCCGCCAGATGATCTCGCTTTCCGATGTGGAGGCAGAGGGGCTGCTGAAGGACTGCGAAGCGAAAACGGTG
>RDXT01000351.1 GCA_004292985.1 Bacteroidota bacterium | reverse complement strand
ACACAGCAGGCAGAACTGGGTATCCAGGAACTCCAGCAGGTGGTGGACACGATGATCGTGATTGACAACAACAACCTTCACAAGATCCTCGGACCCAGCGTTTCGATGAAAAAAGCCTTCGAAGAAGCCGATCAGGTGCTCTGCAATGCCGCTAAAGGCATCGCCGAGATCATCACCACCGAAGGCTATATCAACGTGGACTTTGCCGACGTATGCACCGTGATGCGCGATGGCGGAAAGGCCCTCATGGGTACTGCGCTCGCCGAAGGCGAAACCCGCGCGATAAACGCTGTCGAATCGGCCATCAACTCGCCGCTGCTCGACAACATCGACATCGAGGGTGCCCGCGCCATTATCGTAAACATCACTGCCTCTGAAGATTCGCTCCGCATGGACGAGACAACCGAGATCGTGGAGTACGTGCAGGGCAAGGCCGGACACGATGCCAACATCATCTACGGAATTGTGTATGACGAAAGCATGGGCGAAAAACTGCGCGTAACCGTCATCGCTACCCGCTTTAATGACAAAAAGGAGCCGATCATACTGGAAGAGCGCCCTGCCCGCAAGAAGCAGATCGAAATGCCGGTGGCGATCGAAGAGGAGGAGGAAAGCCCCAGCCTCGTGGCCCGCACGCCCGACCGCCGTCTGGAGCGCCACGAACGCGAAGAGCGTATCCAGAAACTCAACTCCAAAACCTATGATATCCATGACCCCGACAGCCTCTCCGGCCTGGAGTCTGAGCCTGCTTACCTGCGCAAGCGCGTAACGCTCGATATGGATCGCCTCAATGACCCCCTCCGCCTCAGCCGTAGCAGCGTCGAGGCAGATAAGGATCGCAAATACCGTCTGCGGGAAAACAATGCGTTCCTGCACGACAATGTGGATTAAGCAAGAATAGCATAGCTATTCGGTTACTTTCGGAGCTTCCTGACCCCTTATTCGGAGGGGCAGGGAGTTTTTTTTGCATAAAAGAGCTGATATTTTTTGTGTAACATCATGTCCTGATTACCCAAACCATATCACATGAACAAGCCTCTTTTCTCACTCGCTCTGGCCCTGCTCATCGCCCTTCCTGCCTTTGCCCAGGAAACGGACAGCAGCAAGGGTTTCCGGCCATTTGTTCGTATAGGGTCTTCTCTGACCTATATCTGGAACAATGAAAATAATGGCATTCATCATGAATATACCCTTAATCTGAATGCTGCGCTGGCGCTGAGCCCCCGGTGGAGTGCGGGTGCAAGTGTATTGCGGATATGGACCCGGGGCGATCTGAGCGGCAAAAATCAATATGTAATGGCAGGCCTTTTTGGGCAGTATAATATTACTATTGATCCCAAAGTGAGGCTTTACCCGGAAACAGGTATTTACAGAGGTAATTATTGCACCTGCGGAGACTTCGATCCCTACCGTTCATCCAACATCTGGTACTGGTCTATGGGGGGCGGGGCTTCTTTTGCACTTCGCCAAAATCTTCATTTTGAAGTAGGGTTTGTCAATTACCAGATACTCAGCCGCATTACGGATAAATATAATTACACCCAGTACATTCTTGGCCTCGAATACCACCTGGGAGAAAACCGCCAAAAAAAGGAGCGGAACCCGAAGGCCCGCTCCTGAAAAGATCATTCTGAAAGGTTTTCCCTTCTTATTTAAATGCCAGGAAAATATCCTCTGCCTGGTTGATCTGGTTCACTACCTCGCGGAAGGCATCATATTTATCCGCCGGAATGGTGTTTCGGTCAATTTTCACATGGCGGGTCACCCGGATTTTCTGGTCACTGATTTTTTCGTAGGTCAGTTGATAGTCAATGAAAAACGAGCGAACACTCACATTCTGGGGGACTTCGCTAAATGTTTTTCCGGCAGGGAGTTCGATTTCGACCTGGGTTTTATACTCGTCGATAGATTCGTATTCCCAATAGGTAAGCGGATACTGGCGCGGCTCTTCGGGAAAGCCTTTGGCACTGAAAATCCGCTCATACAAACGCACTTTAACCGCCTGAATACCGCCCAGCGAGATCACTTCGTTTTTCACTTCGAGGTCGCTGCCCACCTTCACCAGCGCCTCGCGGTCGGTGATGCCTTCGAGTTTGTAGTCCTTCAGCTTGATTTCCTTGTCAAAAAAGTCTGAGACAAAATCCAGCATGGTCTTGCGGGTGTCTTCGGCGGTGAGGCCGGAGAAGCTGTTGCGGTAGCTCGAAGCGGCTGAACCATATACCTCCAGCGTAGTCGAAGAAAGCGTGTTGGTGCCCTCGACTTTCACCGTCGCCTTGCGGTCCAGCACACTGAATACCTCCGGATTGCGGGGAATCCGGATCAGGTCGCTGCCTTCGGCATCCTGGGGCGTAAGCGGAATCACCAGCGCCTGCGAATTGATGAGCGAGTTGGGCGAAGCGCCGAAGGCCATCCGGGAATCGGTCAGCTCCTGGTACAGGGTATCATCCTCAAAATCAATGCGGATGATGCAGTGATTGAAGTTGGTGCTGGGCATCCGGAGCTGGTTTTCGCCATTGTTGCGGGTCGAAACGAGCACCAGACGCGTTTTGAGGCCCGCCTTGCCCGCCAGCGTATGGTAGAGGGTGGAGAGGTCTTTGCAGTCGCCGAGGCGGGAGCTGAGGGTGTTGCCCGGTTCCTGGGGCACATGGTTGCTCTGGCGGAAAGACACCGAGCTGTAGCTGATGTTGTCGCAGAGATAGGCGTAGATGGCTTTGGCCCGCTCTTTGGGGCTCAGTTGGGTGTGTCCCTGCGGGAAAATCGCCGTAAACGCATCATTTACGCGGTAATCTTCTTTCGCGCGGGGCAGGGCGAGGTCGCGGTACCACTCCGAGATGGTGCGCCAGGACCCGACACTGGAGACCGCGAGGCTCATGCCTACTTCGTCGAGGTTGGGCATGTACATCTCGTCCTTGGCCTTGTCTGCATTTTTTACCTGCCAGGTATAGACATCAAAATCGTCGAGTTCGGTCTGCTTTCGGGGGCCGACATTAAGTTCATTTACACCCAGTTTATATCCTTTGGGCAGATAAAGTTTGAGCGAAACATCCGTAATGGGCACAAATCCATTAAAGGTATAATCGTACCAGAACTCTTTGCGCAGGCTGCCTGAAGCGTAGTTTTCGATCCGGTATTCGAGGAAAATTACGTCGCCGATTTCAAGCGAAGGGAAGACCAGCTCTTCGCCATTTACCTCAGCCTCAAGGCGCTGGCCGTTTCTCTTGATGATTTCCGACTTGTCAATGGTCAGCTCCTGAAAGGAACTGGTGGAGAAGGAAGATTCTTTCCACTGGTCAATGCCTTCCTGGTTCAGCAGCTGGATCGCCATCACATTATACTCCAGAAAGGAACCTTCGGGGAATACCACTGCACTGGCCTCGCGGAAGAGATAGCGGTATTTTTCATCCGAATTGAGTTCTTCCCGCAGGGCGGTTTTGATACGCTCCTCGGCATCGGGCACACGCAGGAAGTCGAGCAGGGGTTTTTTGCCCGAAAGCTCACGCACTTTTTCCCGCGCTTCGAAGTTGTTGGGGTTATAGTGAATGGCCTTGGCAGCGGCTTCGAGGGCCTGGGACTTTTCACGCTGCGCTTCGAGTACATAGACCAGATTCAGCCAGTTTTTGCTGCTAAAAGGCTGATATTCAACTGTTTTTTGCGTCCATTCAAGTGCCCTGTCGTAGCGTTTTTCGCTGTAATAGCGCGAAACCAGGGTTTGCATCACATCCACATCATACGGGAAATCTTTCAGATAATCCAGCATGCTGCCTTCGGCTTCTATGCGACTGCCGCTCTCTGTCAGTTCGCTCCAGAAAAGGTTGCGGATCGAATAGCTGTAATTGGTTCTCAGGAAGTTACGCAGACCCGCAATGGCAGACAGAGATGTGGTCATGTTTTTCCGGATATAATACTGAATCCGGACAAACACATCTTCACTCGGAAATTTCCCAAGTGCCTGCTCCACGACCTGATAGACCGCTTCATAGTCTTTTTTCTCTGCCAGGAGCTTAATCCGCATGTTGTAATATTCAGCATCCTCGCCGCACTGGACTTTGTAAATATCTATGGCTTCCTGGGCAGCAGTAAGGTCTTGATTCTGAAGATTTTGCGAGAAATCATACTGCACCAGAATCGGTAGCTGGGGCGAAAATCCGCGCAGGCGCTCCAGTTGCTTCATCAGGTCGGTGCGGTTGCTGGTTTTGGTAAAGGCAACCAGCAGTTCAAACTGGACGGCGGTATTGTCCGGAAAAAGGACCTCCGCTTTTTTGAGGGTTTCGACTGCTTTGGAGTGCTGGCTGTTGCGGAGGTAGTATTTGGCCAGGTGAATATAATGCATCGGATCAGAGGGCTCCTCTTCGATTTTCCGGGTAAACCAGCTTTCGGCGAAATGGGGCAGCTCTTTGCCGCGCAGGTCGCCCGTTAGTTTCGGGTAGGGCTGCATCAGCGGGTTGCTGCTGAGGCCGGGCACCACATTGCCTGCATTGTCGAGCACCCGCAGCGAAAAACAGGGCGACTTGGTTTTGTAGGTAAATCCGATCTGCACCAGCATGCGGTTGTAGCCTTTGCTGAGTTTGGCAGGAAAACGGAAAACGTCCATTTCGGTAGCCAGTTCTTCTTTTTCGGCAAAGAGCAACTGGTCATTTACCCAGACTTTGACTGCGCCGCTGATTCCCAGTGCCAGGATCACCTGCTGCTCTGCCGTGCTGTTGACAAAGGTCTGGAAGTACATCACCCCTTCAGAAGCGGGAATATTGTTCAGAGACGTAATCCAGGGGTCTGCCTGCTCGACCGGAGGGGTAATCCAGCGAATATCTGCATTATACTTGGAGATAAAACGGGCATCTGGCTGCGCCTGCGTGATGGGTTCATATGCTTTGTCAAAGCCGCTGCCCGAAGCATTGTCAAATACGCCTGTCATCTGCCAGTTACGGATGACCTCTGCCTTGTTCCAGGTTTTGCGGGCTTCGGCCATGTCGGCAGAGAGGAGGTAGTGCAGGCCGAGCTGGTAGTAAGCGCCCACCTTGAGGGAGCTGTTTACGTTGGGTGACTTGAGGAGCGCCTCGACAAATTCGAGGTTGTCGCGCTGAAACTTCTGATACCCTCCTGTTACAGCGTCATTGTGCCAAAGTGTAAAGAGGTAGGGCTGACTGATGTCTGTTTGCTCAAAAAACTCCCGCATCAGTGTCGTATTGTAGTCGCGCCACTGCATTTGGTTGATCTGGATCAGCATCAGGGTGGCGTCGGCAAAAAGGGCTTTGTCTTTACGGGCTGCCTGGAGGATCGTCCGGGCCTGGTCAAATTTACTTTGGTTGATGGCTGCCCAGGCATCTTCGATCGGACCGGCCTGAAGAGAGGGCATAGAGA
>RDXT01000453.1 GCA_004292985.1 Bacteroidota bacterium | reverse complement strand
GGAGACGGAAATTCCGGCAAATGACTATATTGATATCGGGATTTTCGGAAAGGAGAAAATAAATGGCAAATGGGAGCCAAAAACCCTTTATTTGCAGCGGCACCATATTCAAAGCGATTCGCTGGTGCTGAGTGTGCAGGTGCGGGAAAAACCGACGGAGGCCGGCATAGACCCTTTGCACAAGCTCATTGACAGAAAACCGGACGACAACATCCGCCGCATCACATTGAACCCTTAGATACTTTCACATACACCCTTTAACTTCTATCATTATGAGTAACGCTACCCCCCGTTCCGTTGGAATCAAATGGGGCCTTTATCTGGGCGCAGCTTCTGCGCTGTTTGGAATTATCATTACAGTAGCCAAACTGTACACAAATCAGGCCATCAGCTTCGTGGCTATCCTGATCTCCATAGTTGGTGTGGTGCTGGCCCTGCGTGAGTATAAAGCCTCAAATGGCGGCTTTATGAGCCTCGGCCAGGGATTTCAGACAGGTCTGGCTGCCTCTGTGATTGCAGGTATTATTTCCAGTGTCGTATCTGCCCTGCACTATATGATTGTGCCGGACCTCAAAGACGAGGTGTTGAATGTTACGATAGCTGAGCTGGAAAAAAATCCACAGATGACACAAGACATCATTGACCAGACTGTGAAGATATCCGAGACTATGATGCAGCCTTTTGTTTCTATTCCGGTAGGGATTTTGGGTTCGCTGCTCATGGGCGCCCTGATCTCTGTGATCGTGGCTGCCATCATGAAAAAAGACGGCGCTCCGGCTGCCGGTATCGAGGATATCGGAAACTGATCCTGGTTTTTTTGATACAGACAGGCTTCATTCGGGTTTTTGCCTGGAGGAAGTCTGTTTTTTTTTATGCGGAATGTTACGTTTTCCCAAAGCAGGAGCACTAAGAGATGAAAACAAACACTTTTAGCTTCTGAACAAATGAAAAACGTACTTCAATTGCTCGCTTCTGTTGCACTGCTCAGTCTGATTGTGCTGGCCACGATGGCTATGACTCCTGATCCGGTGCGCAAACTCCCGGTGTATCGCATCAAAATGACCCGCACAGATGGCAGCAGCTTCTGGGCTGAGTCTGCGGCAGGCCGCCCCCTCAAGATCAAAACCGCCAAAGGTGCCCTCGGCATCAGCTCCGGCTGGATCGATGACTCTCTTCTGTGGGTAAAGGTGCTGCGTTTTGAGGGTCCGGTAACGGATCTGGATGCCCTGAGCATCACGGCGATGAAAGAGGTCAAAAACGGCAAGCTCTCAAAGGGCGTGAAGTTTTCTCACACCATGGAAAACGGCACGAAGATAGAAGTCGGCCTGACAGG
>RDXT01000452.1 GCA_004292985.1 Bacteroidota bacterium | reverse complement strand
GAGGTCGGTGCCGATGCCGAAATATTTGGCCTGCGGGTGGTTGAAGTAGAGGCCGCTGACGCTGGAGCCGGGGTGCATGGCACAGCTTTCGGTCAGCTCACAACCGGTTAGCGCGGTGGCATTGAGCAGGCTGAAAAGGGTGCGCTTTTCGGTGTGGTCCGGCTGGGCGGGATAGCCGGGAGCCGGACGGATGCCGCGGTATTTTTCGCGGATCACTTCCTGACGGGTCAACTCACCGGGTTTCTCGATGCCGCAGAAGAACCGGGCGCGCTGGTGCAGCCACTCGGCAAAGGCTTCGGCGAACCGGTCCGCCAGGGCTTTGACGATGATGGAACTGTAAGGGTCCTGCACGTCGTCGTAGGTTTTGGCGTATTCGTCCGCGCCGTGGATGGTGACCACGAAGCCGCCTAGCCAGTCTGGCCGGCCGCTGGAGGCGGGGGCGGTGAAGTCGCTCAGCGCAAAGTTAGGAGTCGGGCTGCCGCCGGTTTTGATGACCTGCTGGCGCAGGGTATGCAGGGTGGCTCGTTTTTCGGTGCGGTCCTCGTTGGCGTAGATTTCGATATCGTCGCCGACGCTATTGGCAGGAAAAATTCCTACAACGGCTTTTGCGGTGAGCCATTTCTCTTCGATGAGTTTTGTCAGCATTGCTTGTGCGTCGGCAAAGAGTCTGGTAGCTTCTTCACCAACCACTTCATCGGTTAAGATATTCGGGTAACGACCATGAAGTTCCCAGGTTTGGAAGAATGGTGTCCAATCGATGTAATCGACCAGTTTTTCTAACGGGAAGTTGTCAAAAGTTTGTGTCCCGAGTTCTTTCGGAGCAGTAACCGTGGTTTCATCAAACGTTAACTGTAATTTATTCGCTTGAGCCGCTGCTAACGATAACAATTGTTTGGCGCCGCGGTGTTTTTCGTGGTGTTCCCGCAAACGGGTATACTCGAGTTTAAGGTCTTCTACAAACTGCGCCTTTTTGTGCCCAAGCAATTGTTCCACTACGGTTACCGAACGCGAAGCATCCAAGACATGAACGGTTTGTCCACGCTCGTAACTTTGTTCGATTTTTACTGCTGTGTGTACTTTGGACGTTGTTGCACCACCAATTAACAATGGAATATCAAGTTGCGCACGTTCCATTTCTTTGGCTACGTAGACCATTTCGTCGAGTGAAGGAGTAATCAAACCGCTGAGGCCAATCACGTGTGCGTTGTGTTCAATCGCTGCCTGAATAATCTTATCAGCCGGAACCATCACCCCCAAATCGATGACTTCGTAGTTGTTGCAACCCAACACAACACCCACAATATTTTTACCAATATCATGTACATCGCCTTTTAC
>RDXT01000451.1 GCA_004292985.1 Bacteroidota bacterium | reverse complement strand
GCCCAATGGCAATTATGCCTCGATCATGCGCTCGACCGGGGAGCAGCTCTATGGCGGCAGCCTCAATGCCTTTAAAAGAGACTATTACCTCGACGAGCTATTTAACTCCTCCACCCCTGCCCCTGACTGGGCCAGTGCAGGTCCGGCCTATAGCTCTGTCACCGCCGCGCAAAAGACAGCGGTATTCACCGAAAACTTCCTCAATAATTTCGCAGGCTGGAACATCGGCAGTTCCACCAATACCACCACCCAGATCACGAATGGCTATTTGTTTTTCGAGTCGAAAAGCGAAACCAATGCCTATTTCACCAGCAAACAGATCAACCTCGACGACGAGAAGGACTTCGAAATCGAAACAGCGATCCGCTTCGCTTCGGGTGAAAACTCTGCGATGATCGAATGGGGCGGCGCTTCGGGGAACGATCTGTTTTTTTATGGCTTTACGCCTGATTCTACGGCCTTTACCGGCAACTGGACCACGGGGGTTGCTGCTTCGCGGCCTTCAGATCTGCTGCGCCCCAATGAGTATAATAAGCTCACGATCCGCCGCATCGGGGAATATTATTACCTCTATATCAATGAGTCTTTGTTTGAGGTGCTGAAGTTTGAGCCGTTTTATGGCAATCTTTTCGCATTTTATGTGGGGCCGAAGACGGCGATTCAGGTGGATTATCTGCGGGTGAGTGTGTTGAATTGAGTGTGTTACCCCGGACTTCGGATTTCGTGTGTAGGGATGTGTGGGTAGTCCGGCGGAAAGTTTAGATAGCGGTCCTACGGACCGCTGATACGATCCTAACATGTGGTTTTTCTACAAAGATAGCGGTGCGCTGCACCGCTGCCTGGGGGGCATTTATGTGCGGCCCTTCGATCTACTCAGGGACCGTTGGAGGTACAAAATCAAAGAGGCTGCTCCAAATGGAGCAGCCTCTTTTCATGTACGTGTATTCCGGGTAGATTACTCTACCTGGAGTTTGCGCAGCACTTGCTCGCCGCTGATGTTCAGACGAACGATGTACAGGCCGGCGGCCAGTTTGTTCGATACGAACTCATGGGAGAAGTTACCGCTTACTTTGTCAAATGTCTGGCTCAGAACTACCTGGCCGCTGGCATTCACCACATCCACCGTTACGTTGGCGGGCTTGCGCAGGATCATGTCCAGAGCGAAGTCACCTTGTGTCGGGTTTGGATAGATGCTCAGGCTGCTGAGGTCGAGCAGGTCATCAATGCTGCTGCGGACCACGCTTACTTCGAGGAAGAAGGTGTCAGCGCCGCAGATGTTGAAGGCGATCTGCTGCACAGGGTAGGTACCGCTGGCACCGAAGTCGAAGGTCGGGTTCGG
>RDXT01000350.1 GCA_004292985.1 Bacteroidota bacterium | reverse complement strand
GAAACCCTCAAAGGCCTGCTGGGGCCGCTGCTGTGCCAGAATCCGGAGCAGCAAGCAGAATTTGGTCGCATTTTCGATGCCTATTTTGCCCCAAGGCCCTTGCCCAAAACGACTGACAGAAAAAAAATCTCCCAGGCAGAGGCGCCAGAGCCGGAAACGGCCCTTCCCCCGTCTCCGAAAGAGCCTTCGCGCTTCCTTACCTTCCTCAGCAAATGGGCCACAGAACTCGTACTCGGCGTCATTGCACTTATATTCACTGTATGGCTATTTGCCTCAGGTATTAATGAGTTAAAATATATTACACTGTTAGTTGTTGTGGGTGTACTGGTTGCGGCGATCGTATGGCTCAGAACCAGAAAACCCGCCCCGCCCGAAGAACTTCCCGGGCCGCCCTATGTCTTCAAACCCCGCTTCGACGAACCCCTGATCGAACTCTTCAGCCCCTACGAGCGCTCCCTGCTGGCGCACCCCTTCCGCCCCGATAAATACCTCAGCTACAACACCCGCCAGATAGACCTGGAGCGCAGCATTTCCGAAACCGTGCGCCAGGCTGGACAGGTACAGGTGCAGTACCGCCGCAGCGGGCGCGTACCCGAATACCTCGTCCTGATAGACCAGAGCCTGAAAAACAGCCTCCAGGCCTCCTGGTACAAACACCTGCTCGACTTGCTGGCGGCCCAGGGAGTGGTGTTGCAAGTGTTTGAATATGAGCAGGATCTGCGCCTGGTCTGGAATGAAACAACCCGTCCCACCTCACTTGCGCTCCTGGCCTACGGGCAGCGCCTGCTGATCCTCGGCGATGGCCGCGCGATGGTAGACGAAATCAACGGTACACTCTTTTCCTGGGCCGACCACCTCATGAACCTCTGGGAGCAGCGGATCCTGCTCAGTCCCCGCTCGCCCCGCGAATGGGGTTTCTTAGAGTCGGTGCTGGCCACCCACGCCGTGCTGGCCCCCGCCACCCTCGATGGCCTCAGCGCCTCCATTGATACCCTCGACGGCCTGCGCGACGACGACTGGACAAACTGGCGCTGGGGTGAGTCCTACGTATTTGCCTCACCTACGGTGGCGGGCCTCCAGCGGGTGCTGGGTGATGAGGTCTTTCACTGGCTCTGCGCCTGCGCCGTGTATCCCGACCTTTACTGGGAACTCACCCTCCACCTCGGCAAAGTGCTTGAAAATCAGGTACATGCCCCCCGCTCCCTGCTCAACCGAAGCCAGTTTGCAGGCCTGCTGCGCGTGCCCTGGTTCCGCGAAGGCCGCATCCCCGCCGAATACCGTCGCAGTCTCCTCGCCGCCCTGCCGCCGGAGAAGGAAAAGCCTGTGCGTCAGGCCATTGCGACCCTCTTCGAGCAGATCGAAAGCCCACCGCCCGGCTCCTACGCGGGCTTAAAAGAGCAGTTATTTCGCGCGGTCAATGCCTGGCGCCTGGCCACAGATCCGATAGAGAAGTACCGGCTCAGCCTGGAGGTGATTCGCATCTCCGAGCGTCTGAACATCGAAGCTGACCCCGTTTTTGATGAGACCCAGCTTCGCCTGATGCAGCAGTACCGCCGTCTGCGCCAGCTTGTCCAATATCTCCCCGGCGGCTTCTGGTGGAGCCGCATTTGGCCGCTGATAGAGCGCTGGCTGATCGCTTTGCAGGAGCGCAGGCTAAGGCGGAGTAAGGGAGGGGAGGTTAAGGAAGAAATATTTTCTAACGATGTTATTGAAAAACAGCCGCGACAATTCGCTTCGTCTCTGACAGAGTCAGCTCCGGAGGTTGAGGATTTGGTTGAGAAAGGTGAAAATCAAGGACTTGGGCTGCCTGCGGAGTTGAGGCCGGGGCATGTGCTGTTCTTCCGCGAACTACATTCAGCCGGAAACGAGGTCTCAGGTCTTTTTTACGCGTATGAACATATAAAAGCGCCTGATGTCGAAAGCCTGGACTCTGCTATTTTTATGAAAGCGCTCTCTGGCAATGGCGACCCTATCAGGCAGATAGAACTCCCTCAGCCACAGCGTTTTCGGATACAGACTGTGATGCCCCTGGACAAAGCCTATGAAGACATTGAACCTAACTGGCCTTCTCTGGAAGAGGGTAATGCCATACTCTGGCGCGTAGATGAGGTGCAAGGGCAGTTGCTGGTGCTCCCTAAAGAAGAAATTGGCAGCCTGATTGCCGAGATTCCGCAGTTTGTTTTTATCCGAAGCTGGGACTACACGAGTTACGCGGCACAACTGAACATATCTTTTTATCAGAGCTACCCGGAATACTACGAAGCGCACAGCCGCAACAAGTGGGTAGCCCCGGAGGAGGACTTCCAACACTTCTTTTCCGACCGCAATGCATGTAAGACCCTTTTGTACATACAAGCCCTGCGCCTCTATTACAGCCTGCCTTTCTTACAAAACCTGAGCATAAGCCTGCGCTGCGGCGAGGAGAGCTGGCATCTTTTTATGGTGTCCCGAAGCGGCATCACCGATTTCCTCCCTCCCGAAGGAAACTCCTTCGACTTTTGGCTGCCGCAAATAGAAGATGACCTCAAGCCGGACAATTCCGGACAAAATGATCCCCTTTCCCGCTTCCTCTCCCTTTTTCTGCGAATAAATCAGGGACTTCAGCAGCCTGAGCCACTACACCCTCCGGTCCCTGAGCCTGTCGAAGGGCCGGAAAAACTGATCGAAGACCCGGAAAGCCTTGATGCGGGGCTTCGGCAAGCTCAGCCACCGCAATACCCGATCCCTGATCCCCCTCCGGTCCCTGAGCCTGTCGAAGGGCCGGAAAAACAACCTGCCGAAGACCCGGAAAGCACCAGAAAAGAGCAAAAAAACTCTCCCTCCTCCGCCGAAGCCGATGCCTGGAACGCCGCCTACGAAGCCGAAGCCCGCGACTGGGAGCAGGTCCGCGCCACTCATACCATTGAAGCCTATCGCCTCTTTATAAAAGCCCACCCCGGCGGCCCGCATGAGCCGGATGCACGCGAGCTGATGCGCGCACTCGCCTATGAGAAGTTGCTGATACCGGAGATGGTGTTTGTCGAAGGAGGGGAGTTTATGATGGGGATTGAGGAAGGGAATGATGAAAAGCTTGTTCATAAAGTTACCCTCAGTGATTTTCATATCGGGAAATATCAGGTAACCAATGCCCAGTATGCGGCTTTTTTGAATTTGTATGGCTTGGATGTGGTGAAAGAGGGAGAGGATAAGGATCTGAAAATGATAGAGCCTTATAAAGAATTCGGACTGATTCGGCAGGAAAATATATGGTGTCCCGTTCCCGGATGCGAAAACCATCCGGTCGTATATATATCATGGTACGGCGCTTTTGAGTATTGCCGATATGTACAAGACCTCACGGGTGAAGCATGGACCTTGCCTACCGAAGCCCAGTGGGAGTACGCCGCAGGAGGGGGTGCAGGAGAAAGCCGTACCTCTTGGGCCGGCACTAGCAATAAAAGCAAGCTTGTCGAATATGCATGGTATAGCGTCAATGCAGGCGGACGAATACACCCTGTCGGCGAGAAAAAGCCGAATGTGCTGGGTCTCTATGACATGAGCGGCAATGTGTGGGAGTGGTGTAATGACTGGTATGGGTCCTATCCTGCTGATGAACAAGTCAACCCCCAGGGGCCTGCTGCTGGTGAGGACCGCGTGAACCGCGGGGGCAGTTGGGGCCACGGCGCGGCTCGCGCCCGCGTGTCGTACCGCCGCAGCTGGCGCCCCGGCGACCGGAGCGACCGCCTCGGCTTCCGCCTGGCCCGACCCCTCTGAGCGCAGCGCAGTCCCGCTTGCGGGGTTAATTTTTATGCATTTATAGCTGGTGTCACCCTTCGATACCAACTGCCACCCTTCGATACGGCCTTAGAAGGCCACTCAGGGTGACAGGGAGATTGAGTGTCATCCTGAGTGCCGAGTCTTCGAGGCGTATCGAAGGATGGCACAGCGGAGTCACCCTTCGATACAGCCTTACAAGGCTTACTCCCACAGGGACAAGTCAGGGTGACAGGGAGTGCCAGTGTCATCCTGAGTGCCGAGTCCCCGAGGCGTATCGAAGGGTGACACACGCACCCCCCGTAAGCTTCCCCCTCATTTCGATTTTTCGTACTACCTCCTTTTCTCCTCCTTTGCAGCATGAGACACCTTGCCTTGCTCTTTACCCTTCCCATCTTCTGTCTGCTATGTATCACCTGCGCGCCGCCCGCGCCCAACCGAACCCTCAGCGGCCAGTGGCAACTGATCCGCTACGAAAACCGCTACACGGGCTGGTACGAAGACGAACCCGACCACATCGCGCGGGGCATCGTCATTACCTTCTCCGATAAAGGCGGGAGAGGAAAGTTTGATGGTGAGACCGTAACCAATTATATATCAGGGAAATACACCATAGCGAGCGCCGACTCGGTCACCTTCCGCGACATCTCCGGCTCCCTGCGCGGAGAGCCTGTCTGGGGCGAGCGCTTCTGGACTGCCCTCGATGTTGTCACGGCCTACGGGCGCAGCGAAGACCTGCTTTACCTCGACTACCAGGGCGATACGATGCGCATGACCTTTGAGCGGCGATAAACAGGAAATGCGTATATTTGTCCGCACTTCTTCCGTATAAGGATCAGATAACGGTATTTCAGACAATGCATCTCTATAACCGCGTAAATGGCGAAGAACTCAAGGCGAAACTGCTGCAAAGCAATGAGCCGCGGGCCACGCTTTCCTTTTACCGCTATGTCAGCATCGAAGACCCTCGCCAGTTTCGCGACGATCTTTTCGCGACCTGGGCGCAGATGGGTGTGCTGGGCCGCATCTACGTAGCCCACGAAGGCATTAATGCGCAGATGAGTATGCCCGAAGCGCAAAAAGAGGCCTTTATCTCCTGGATTCAGGCACATCCGCTGCTCACAGGCGTGCGCCTCAACTGGGCAGTGGAGGACGATGGCAAGTCTTTTTACAAACTGGTGATCAAAGTCCGGCACAAGATCGTAGCCGATGGCCTCGACGATGCCAGCTTCGATCCCGGAAATACGGGTAAATACCTCAGCGCCCGCGATTTTAACGAGCTTACGGATCAGCCCGGCACCATTGTGGTGGATATGCGCAATCATTACGAGAGTGAAATCGGCCATTTCGAAGGGGCCATCTGCCCTGATGTGGATACCTTCCGAGACTCGCTGCCCATTGTGCGCGATATGCTGAAACCCTTTCAGGATCAGCCGATTGTGATGTATTGTACCGGCGGCATCCGCTGCGAAAAGGCCAGCGCCTGGCTCAAACATGAGGGCTTTGGTCAGGTATATCACCTCGAAGGGGGTATCATCAAATATGCCCGCGACGCGAAGGAGCAGGGCATCAAAAATAAGTTCCGGGGCAAAAATTTTTGATGCCCTGCTCCTTCGCGTCGCGGGCATATTTGATGATACCCCCTTCGAGG
>RDXT01000349.1 GCA_004292985.1 Bacteroidota bacterium | reverse complement strand
AGCAGCCAAAGCCATAGACGATGTCTTTTATTACAACTCCCTGATTTACCTCGTCAAAGCTGATGCAGAAGGAACCGTACTCTGGGAAAAAACTTTTGAAAATGAGCAGCAAGGGCGCACACTTTCTGTAACCGAGGGCAAGGACGGAAACTATTACCTATTGGGAATCAAAGAAAAGACCCGGGAAAACTTCGTCTTCGTCCTCTCTCCGTCGGGAGATCTGCTGTCACGATGGGCATTTCAGGAGCCGCCCTACAGCGGTAGCATTCCCTACGGGACAGTAAGCCACATTTCAGCTACCCGCGACGGCAAGCTCCTGCTGTATGGAACCTCCGTCTGTCGTATGACGCTCTCAGGAGAAGTACGCTGGGTACGAAGCTTCTCTAATCCCCCCAACGAATACAAGTTGTTCTCTTCCATGGCAGAAGACAGCGAGGGCAACTATATCCTGACTGGCGAATCGCAAAGCACCCTCAGCGGCACCCTCAAGCGCTCCATTCCCTTTATGGTCATAGACAGCTCCAGCTCCATCAGTACGTTTACCCAGGTAGCTACAGTGGCTAATAATGAAGCCTTTGCCAGCCATATTTATGAGCAGGGGCCTAACGACTACATACTGACCGGAACCCTGATGACTGCTGATAACAGCCATTTTATCCTGCTCACCAATGTTACAAAAACAGGCGCATTCAAATGGAGCAAAACCTTTGATTACAGCAACGGATTCGCGGTGATAAATTACGGAGGGGCGGTTTCGCGCTTCAGCAATGGGAGTTACGTCGCTACAGGTACCAGCTACCGGCTCAGCGAGGGCAACCCGGAGTACCGGAAAACCGTTCTACTAAAGTGGCGAAAGCCGGATTAAAGAACGACTACCCTACCCCCTGTTTGCATGAAAATCAAACCCTTACTCCTCCTGCTTACGCTGGCTTCCGCCGCACTTTCCTCCTGCAAACCCGAAGTGCCCGAAGGCCCGGACCTCACAAAGCTTGATTTTCAGCAGTTTATAGGTCACACCGAAGACCTCGGCTTCAGTATGCGGAAGCTGATGACGACCCTGCCTAATGATGAGATTGTGGTAACCTATACAAGCTTTGTTCCCGGCACAGGGACCAACGGCGTGCAGGACATCCGTCTGACGAAATATGATATTAAAGGCACGCAAGTCTGGGACAAGATGATTGTCACGGGTTTTGTCAATTTTCCCATGGATCTCAAGCTTACTTCCGATGGTCAATTTATCATCGCAGGCATCCGGGCTGTAGATGATCAGTATCTCGAAAGGAGCCTGGCCTATCTCGCCAAAACCAGCCCGGACGGCACGCTTCTCTGGGAAAAAACCTTTGGTACAGACGAGCAGGGCAGCGCCTTGTCCGTCACTGAGGGGACAGACGGTAACTATTACCTGCTCTGCATCCAGCAAAAAACCAATAAACTCTATGTGGTTGTGGTTTCTCCCGCAGGCACCCAGCTCGGTCAGTGGTCTTTCAGCGAGGCACCCTACAACAACAGCATCCGCTACGGCTCAGTCTCCCGGATCGCCGCCACACGCGACAGCCATATCCTTATTTTTGGAGCCTCTGTTCATAAACTTACTCTCTCCGGTGACGTTGTCTGGTCCAAAAACCGGGTTACCTATGACAATCCGGACGAATATGTGTATCTGTACAGCATGCTTCAGAATGCTGCTGGGACCTATGTATTCGCGGGTGAATCTGTCAATACAGGTTCGGTTAATTTTGACCGCGCGGCTGCCTTCGTTACCATAAACCCTGACAGTTCTCTGGAAATAAATAAGCGGCTGAGTTTCCCGGGTTTTGAAGATGCACTCTGTTCGGATATCTACGAGCAGGCCCCTAATGACTATTTCTTAACAGGTACGGTTAGTGACATAGACTACAACCGTTATGTGTTGCTGGTGAATGTTACGGGGCTGGGTGTGGAGAAATGGAGCAAAACCTTTGATTACAGCAATGGGGTCAGCATGAAGGCTAATTATGGCGGCGGAGGTGCCCGGCTCAGCAATGGCTCCTATGTCTTTCAGGGAATTACGGAGCGCAGGGAAGATACGCCCTCACAGTGGCGCAGGACCCTGCTGGTCAAATGGGGAAAGCCTTGAGGCGATTATGGTTTCACGCAGGGACGCAGAGTCCGGAAGACGCAGAGGAGACTTGATAATTAAACACATAGAGTTATAGAGAACATAGGAAGATCTCTGTGAACTCTGTGCAACTAACCTACCTACCATAAGCATGCCGGTGGCATCTGTGTTTATTATGGGCAATTGGCGCACAAAATCCTGTTAATCCCGTTAATCCTGTCTGTTTCATCACATCGCAGGAGAGATCAGGATACCTTATCTATTACCCAATAGACAAAATTCAGCGCTACCTGCGGGCTCATGATTGTAGTCAGCACAATCCCGGCGATCCCTCCCCAGAGGTGAGCCGAGTGGCCGATATTGTCATTCGAATTGCGGGAAGCCCAGTAGCTGTAGCCCATATAGAGAAGTGCAAACAGCCAGCCCGGAATCGGAATCGGGAAAAAGATAAAGGCCAGTTTCATTTCAGGATAATACAGCACCATGCTCAGCAGCACCGCGCTGATCGCTCCCGAAGCGCCGAGGGCATTGTAGCCCGGATTGTCGCGGTGGCGGTACACATCGGGTGCGGAGGCAATGACGAGGCTGATCACATACAGCAGGAAAAACTTCACCGGCCCCATCATCTGCTCCAGGGGAAAAGCGAAGTAGTAAAACGTAATCATATTAAACAGCAGGTGTGACCAGTTGGCGTGGATCAGTCCGCTGGTAAAAAAAGGTCCGAAATCCCGGTTTGATATCATTCGGGAGGGATTCAGGATAAATTTATACATCAGATCGGAGTTCTGAAAAGCCATGAGGCTGGTGATGATCGTGATAGCGAAAATCGTCAGCGCCACGGGAGAATCGAGCAGAAAAAGGAGGTCCATCAGGTAAATCTTGTAGGGTAATGTGTGTACGGAAGGCAGCGGCGGGAGTTGTCAGGGCCTGTCGGCCTGCTTGTGCGCAGCCTGCTCCTGCTCCAGTTCGGCGGCCATGTGCAGCACCTGTTCTTGCATCGTTTGCTTGAGCGCTTCGAGGCGTTCTGCCACCGCCGGGTCGCTGGCCCCCAGTATCTGTGCTGCCAGGATACCCGCATTGCGGGCGCCATCGAGGGCCACGGTGGCTACAGGCACGCCCGAAGGCATCTGTAAGATAGACAGGACCGAGTCCCAGCCATCTATCGAATTCGAAGATTTGACCGGAACGCCGATCACCGGCAGGGTTGTGAGCGAAGCCACCATGCCCGGCAGATGTGCCGCACCGCCCGCTCCGGCGATAATCGCCCGCAGGCCGCGGCTCCGCGCCGAGCGCGCATAGTCAAACATCCGCTCCGGGGTGCGGTGGGCAGATACCACTGTGATTTCATAGGAAATACCCAGTTCATCCAGCGCCTGCGCCGCCCGGCGCATCACCTCCAGGTCCGACTTGCTGCCCATGATAATGCCGATTTCAGCCATGTCTTCTTTTTTTCAGCCAGAGCTGCAAGTAACAGATTATTCCTGTTAATTTCACCCCGGATTTACCCCACGCTATGGATCGTTCCCTTTTTTCTACCCCACTGGGTCAGCTTCGCATCATCGGTTTTCTCGAAGGCATCTCCTACCTTGTGCTGCTGTGCATCGCCATGCCTTTGAAGTATATGATGGGCATGCCGCTGGCCGTACAGATCACCGGCTCCTTTCACGGCCTGCTCTTCGTGCTGTATGGCATCTGGGTGCTGCGCGTAACGGTGCTTCATAAATGGAGCTTCGGCAAAATGCTTCTGGCAGGCATTGCGTCGCTGGTGCCCTTCGGCACGTTTTGGGCGGATTGGAAGTTGTTTAGGTCACCCGGTCCCTGAGCCTGCCGAAGGGCCGGGTAAAACGGGGCTTCGGCACGCTCAGCCACCGGAAAGGGCGGAAATAAAGCGGGGCTTCGGCAAGCTCAGCCACCGATAAGGGCGGGGATAAAGCGGGGCTTCGGCAAGCTCAGCCACCGATAAGGAGCGGGCAAAGCCCATATACTCCTATTCTACTTCCCTTTCGACAACCTTCGCAATTCCTCTATATTCCCTGACATCAGCGCCTCTTTTTTTGCTCTGCTCCAGCCCTGCACCTGCTTTTCTCGGTGAAATGCATCCTCGATACGATCAAACTCCTCAGTATAAATCAACTCCACAGGGAGTCGCTTGCGGGTATGATTAGCACCCTCCCCATTTTGATGCTGCATCAGACGGAGAAATATATCTGTGGTGCTGCCTGTGTAATAGCTGCCGTCTGAACAACGGAGGATATACATGTATCCTTTCATATTTACTTCATTATCAAATACCTACCCCCCCGCCACTCACCACCTTCAGCACCTGCCTCACCCGCTCCGCTTTTTCGCGCAGCTCCGCCTGGCTATGGCCCAAAATCGTCACATGGCCCATTTTGCGGAAGGGGCGCGTCTCGGCTTTTCCATAAAAATGAGGATATACCCCCGGAATGGCGAGGGCCTCTTCGATGCCTTCGAGCCGCACCGGGCCGCTGTGACCGGGTTCGCCGAGCATATTGAGCATGGCTGCCGGGCAGAGCTGCTCTGTAGAGCCAAGGGGCAGGCCGAGAATCGCCCGCAGGTGCTGCTCGTATTGTGAGGTCGAGCAGGCGCGGATGGTGTGGTGGCCCGAGTTGTGGGGCCGGGGGGCAGATTCGTTGATGTAGATTGTGCCTTCGCGGGTCAGAAACATCTCTACCGCCAGGATGCCTACATAGTTCAGTGCCCCGGCGAGCTGGCAGGCAATGTCCCGGGCGCGGACGGACTGCTCCTCCGTGATTTCTGCGGGGGCGCTGAGGTACTCCACCAGGTTTTGCTCGGGGTGAAACAGCATCTCAACTACCGGATACACCGCCATCTCCCCCTGCGGATTGCGGGCGACCAATACTGCGATTTCCTTTTCAAAAGGCACAAACGCCTCCAGCAAACCCGGTGCATCGAAGGCTTTGTCCAGATCGGCAGCAGAACGCAATACCTGCACCCCACGGCCATCATAGCCCAGGCGCGCGAGTTTATTTACCACCGGAAACGTATGCGCTTTTTCCCGTACATCTACCTGATTTTCAACCCATTGGAAGGGAGCGGTAGGCAGGCCACGGTCCTGATAAAACTGCTTCTGCACACGCTTATCCTGAATCAGACGGATCGTTTTCGGGTACGGATACACGGTCTTGCCTTCTGCCTGAAGCGCTTCAAGTGCCTCCGTATTGACGTTTTCGATCTCGATGGTAATCAGGTCGCAGCCTTGTCCGAAGCGATACACTGTATCAAAGTCGCTGAGGGAGCCTTGCACAAACTCATGGGCATAGG
>RDXT01000348.1 GCA_004292985.1 Bacteroidota bacterium | reverse complement strand
TCCTTCAGCGCGTCTGAAAGGTAAACGAGGCTTCCATCACGTTTTACAACGGCCAGCACAGGGCGGTATGCCGACAGTTGCCAGTCATTCAGCAGACGGTAATCAGAATCTGAATGAGGGGACGTGTGTTTGACAGGGTCAGCTGGATCAAGAGACAGATGCGAGGTTGTAAGGTTTACCCGTTCCTCAGACATGTTGTCAATTAAAAATCAAAAGCATATTCAGGATTGTTATGTAATTTACGGAAAATAAACTTTCTGTTACAACACAAGGAAAGGTAAAATTTGTTTTTTTTTCTTGGCTCAGAACATAACCTTTGTTCAGGGAAAAACAATCTCCAACCCATTTTCGCATGACCCCGGCATCCCTGAAATATTTAGACCCAGTAGTGGTCAGCAAGCTGAAAAACATCGAGGTGAAGGCCCGCACCATTGTGGAGGGGTTTATCACCGGGATGCATAAAAGCCCTTACCACGGGTTTTCGGTCGAGTTTGCCGAGCATCGCCCCTACAATCCCGGCGAGACCCTGCGCAATGTGGACTGGAAGGTATATGGGAAAACCGACAAGCTGTTTTCCAAAAAATATGAGGAGGAGACCAATCTCCGCTGCCAGGTGGTGCTGGACATCAGCGACTCGATGCGCTACCCGCAGACCGGCATTTCCAAACTCGAATATGGCGCGTATCTCAGCGCAGCCCTGATGTATCTCATGATCGGGCAGCGCGATGCAGCCGGAATGACCCTTTTTGACGAGGAAATCCGCTTTTATGCGCCCGCCCGCTCGCGCTATTCCTGGCTGCTGCCTATTTTTCAGCGGCTGGAAGAGCTGCTGGCAGGCCGCGAGTTTTTTACCCACCGCACCGCCACCGTCAAAGTGCTGCACCAGGTAGCGATGAAGTTTCACCGCCGCTCGCTGGTGGTGCTGATCACAGACCTCTTTAATCCGGGCGAAGACCCTGACCAGTTTTTTAAGGCATTGCAGCACCTGCGGCACGAAAAGCACGAAGTGCTGGTCTTTCAGCTCCTCGATAAAGAAACCGAGCGCGACTTCGACCTACCCAACCGCCCAGTTCTGCTCCAGGACCTCGAATCCGGAGAAAAGATCGAGGTGATGCCCCAGCAGATCCGCGCCCATTACCGTGAGCTGATGCAGTCGTTTAGCAACACTTTCCACAAGCGCTGCAATGAATACGGCATAGACTTCGTAGAAGTAGATATACGCCAGCCCTACGACAAAACCCTCACCGATTATCTGGTCAAACGCAGGAGATTTACCTGACATGACAGAAACCCACACCGGATGCCCAACAGACTTTTTCTCATCCTTGCCCTCTTTGTTTTTGTCCCTGTGCTGACCCTCTGCGGCCAGCGCTCACCCGAAGCGCGCGACCTCCTCGCGCGGGGAAATAATGCGGAAAGCAGTGACCCTCAGGGCGCTATGGAGTATTACCGCAGTGCCGTAAGTACCGACCCTGCCTGGGCTGATCCGCGTCTGGCCCTGGCCATGCTGTTTCAGAAGCTGGGTAACACCGACAGCGCCATTGCCTGGTATGAACGTGTGCTGGCAGTGGCTCCCCGCCACCTCGAAGCCGCGCAAAGCCTCGCCGCCGCCTACCACATGGAGTCCCGCTACGATGATGCGATCAGCGCCTACCGCACCCTGTTGACCTATTATGCCGACTATCCCTACGCCTATTATGGAATGGGGCTTGTCTATTACAGCCAGCAGGACTATGACCGCGCCATTACCAACGGCGAAACAGCCCTGCGGATTTTTCTGGCCGGCGACCGGGCCGATCTGGCCTCCGATGCCCGCATGCTTGCCGGGCAGGGCTATATGCAGCAGGGCAACTATGAGCGCGCCATTCAGTATTTCAAAGCCAGCCGCAAACACTACGAAGGCAAGCCCTTTTACCACTATTACCTCGGATACAGCTATCTGATGATGGGGAATAAAGAAAAAGGTGTGGAGGCTCTGCTGCTGTCCGAGCAAATGGGCTACAAAATTCCCGCCTATATCAAAAACCGAATGCAGTGAGCGCCTATAAACACCTTCTTGTTCTGGTCTTTGGGCTATGGATGTGCGCAGAGCTTCCTGCACAGACGACAGCCCAGCTCCGCATGCAGCTGATCGTGCCGGTATCTACCCCCGATGGCAAACGCGAGATTGCGGTGGACCGCTATCCGCGCCTCTACGTGCTGCTGACCAATATCTCCCCTCGTCCGGTAAAACTCTGGAAAGACTGGAATACCTGGGGCTACTTTAACCTGACCCTGCAATGGACCGCAGGCGGACAGACCCGGCTCATCCGCCGCAAAGCCCCCAAAAACTGGGACGGCGACTTCTCCGATTTCTGGGTGCTGCCGCCCAACGAATCTGTGATCCTGGAAATAGATATGAGTTCGGGCGAATGGGAGGGTATTCCGGACCTCTATGGCGAAACGATCCCGGCAACGCTGCGCGCTGTTTATGAAAACAAACCTGATGCCCTGGCTACAGAGTTTGGCGTCTGGGTGGGACGAATAGCGACGGAGCCGGTGGAAGTGGTGTTTAAGTAGAGGCACACAGCGACATCCCTCACTCCCCCCAGCGATAGGCCTTCGGATCGAGTCCCATCAGGTCGAGCGCCCGGTGGGTTACGGTATCGGCGACCGCCCCAATGGAGTCGGGAAGCGAGTAAAAGGAGGGCATGGCAGGCATGATAACACCCCCTGCCAGCGTAACTGTGCGCATATTTTCAATATGGATCAGGTTCAGCGGGGTGTCGCGGATCACGCAGATCAGTTGCCGCCGCTCCTTCAGGATCACATCTGCCGCGCGGGTGATCAGGTCGTCAGAGAAGCCCGAGGCAATGCGCCCCAGCGTGCCCATCGAGCAGGGCATAATCACCATGTGCATGTATCTGGCTGATCCTGAGGCAAATGGCGCCCGGTAGTCATTCAGCCCATAAACCGGAAAGGGAAGCTCCGGCGCTTCTCCCAGTTCGTGCTGCCATACATCCGCCGCATTTTTAGACAAGACCACCCCCACCTCCACATCCGGAAAAGCAGCAAGCTGGTGCAGGAAACGTTTGGCATAAATGCTCCCGCTGGCGCCTGTAACGGCCACGACAATTTTTTTCATAGTACAAGGTAAAGTGATAAAGGCTAAATTTGTTTAATCATTTACTCATTGCCTTCGTACCGCAAAATACTCCTTCTGCTTGGCACCCTTACACCCCGCAAGGTGTGGAACCTCCTGCTGATATACTTCTCGTTTTACTATTCCCGCCTCCGCAACAAGGCCATTCACCGGGGAAATCCTGTGAAAATCGGCTTCGAGCCTACCACCCACTGCAACCTGCGCTGCCCCGAGTGCCCTTCCGGCCTGCGATCCTTTACCCGCCCCACAGGCATGCTCAATGCAGAGGCTTTCCAAAGCACGGTAAACCAGTTACACCGGGACCTGATCTATCTGCTGCTCTATTTTCAGGGCGAACCCTACCTGCATCCTGAATTTCTGGACATGGCCTCCTATGCCCGCAGCAAAGGCATTTATACCGGCACCAGCACCAACGGCCATTATCTCACTCCCGAAAAAGCCCGCCAGACAGTCAAAAGCGGTATTTCGGAAGTGATTATCTCGATAGACGGAGCCACGCAGGAAACCTATCAGGCCTACCGGGTGGGGGGTAAGCTGAGCAAAGTCATCGAAGGGGTTCAAAATCTGGTACAAGCCCGCAAAGAAGCCCGTTCGCTTAGTCCGGTGATCCTCATTCAGTTTCTGGTGGTAAAGCCCAATGAACATGAGATAGACGACATTCGCCGCATGGGCAAGGAACTGGGGGTGGATAAAGTCCTTTTCAAAACGGCCCAGATCTACGATTTCGAAAAGGGCAGCGATCTTATACCTACCCTCGACCGCTACAGCCGCTACCGCAAAGGTGCCGACGGGCGCTACTCCCTTAAAAATAAGCTCGAAAACCAGTGCTGGAAACTCTGGCAGGGGGCTGAAATCACCTGGGACGGGCGCGTACTGCCCTGCTGCTTCGACAAGGATGCGCAATACGAAATGGGCAGTCTGGCCGAAAAACCCTTTGCCGAAATCTGGCGCAACCCCGCCTACGAAGCATTCCGGGGGCGGCTTCTGCGATCCCGCGCGGAGATAGACATCTGCCGCAACTGCTCCGAAGGCACGCAGGTCTGGGCATGAAAAAAGGGGCAAAAGCCCCTCTTCGCACACCTTATCATTCAAAAAATCATTGGATCTTGACAGGAAACGTTACCTCCACATCGGTGTCGCCCACCGTGCAGGTACCGTTTTTTACGCCAGGCTGGTGGCGCAGGGTTACGATCACTGTTCCGCTTGATACAGAGGTAGCTACCCATAAGGAACTGAGACCTACTTCAAGGTTGTTGGCGTCTTTGTCTGTGCGGGTAATGCCTAAGTCTACCCCTGCGCCTACTTCAAAGCAAACGAGGTGCTCGTCGCTTTCGTTGCTTACCTCTTCTGTGATGTCCTCCGTTGGGCTAACAGTGGTGTTCAGAAATTTGATGGCAACGACATAGGTTTTGCCTGCACTGAGGGTGATTTCTTGTGCAGCGCCTCCGTCTTCAAAGGCAAATGTGCTGGTGTTTGCTCCTTCCGTAAAGGCCAGCTCTACCCGGCTGATGGTTTCTTCGCCTTCATCCGGGTCTTCGGGTTTACATGCAGGGAGCAAAAGCAGGGAACCTGCAATCAGTAAATAAGATACATACAGGGTGGTTTTTGACGTTTTGAAATGCATAATTCTGCGATGTTAAAAGGTAAAAGTAAGTTTGACAGAAAAGTTTCGTCCGGGTGCATCTGCAAAGTAGCGGAAGCGGTCTAAGTAGTCGCGGTATGCTGTGTTCAAGAGATTGTCGCAGCCCAGCGTGAGTGAGGCGGTGCCCATCCCTGTTTTTTTACTGGCTCCCGCGTGGGCATTGAGCAGGGTGTAGGCAGGCGGAGGCGGGATAAAGTCCACCCCTTCCGGTACCCGGGCCTGCTCAAAGGTGTGCCGTATGCCGATACTGAGGTAAAACCGGCTTTGCCGGATCGTTTTCCATTCGTAGGAAAGGCTGTTTTCGAACCAGTTGGCAGGCATAAAAATCAGCGGCAGGCCGTCTGCCAGGTTTTGGGCATAGAGCCATGCGGCCTTACCTGCCCAGGACAGCGCGGGGCTGATGGCAAAATTCAGATCGAGGTCCGCCCCCGCAATGAGTGCCGCTGTCTGGTCATACCGGAAGGCCGGAAAGGTACCCCGGATGGTGGTGCGCAGGCCATCGGGCCGCAGGTAGATAAAGCGGAAAAAGTGCTGGTGGTAGAGCGTAAGCGATCCGCTCAGCCGCCCGGTATGGCTGATGCTCAGCAGGGTCTTGAGCGCCTGCTCAGGCAAGAGGGTGCTGTC
>RDXT01000450.1 GCA_004292985.1 Bacteroidota bacterium | reverse complement strand
GGATACACCCGCAGGGGCACCTGGTGCTACAAAGATAGCGGCCCGCTGGGCCGCACCTTCGGTTAGGGTGGTGGAAAGCGAAACGCATATAGCAAAAAGCGAAGCTGCGCTCCAGAGGAGCGCTATCTTTGTAGAATGCACGCATAATATAGGCGAAGCCGCGGCCCGTAGGGTCGCTATCTTTGGGAGGGCGATGAAGATACCGGTCCGCTGGACCGGATACACTCGCGCTGGCACTCTGTGCTACAAAGATAGCGGCCCGCTGGGCCGCACCTTCGGTTGGGGTGGCGGAAAGCGTAGCGCATACAGCAGAAGGCGAAACTGCGCTCCGGAGGAGCGCTATCTTTGTAGAATACATCACGATATAGGCGTAGCCGCGGCCCGCTGGGCCGCACCTTCGGTTAGGGTGGTGGAAAGCGAAGCGCACATAGCGAAAAGCGAAGCCGCGCTCCAGAGGAGCGTTATCTTTGTAGAATACACGCATGATATAGGCGAAGCGGCGGCCCGTAGTGTCGCTATCTTTGTAGAAAAACCCAGCAAACAGCGAAGCTGCGCTCCCGCGGAGCGCTATCTCCATCACACGAAACCCGCCAACTCCTCCAAACTCCCCGCCTCTCCCCATCCCATCAGAGAAGCCAGCGCCGAAAACACCCCCTCCGGCCCCTTTCCCGACTCCCGCAGCGCCTTTAAGGAAAAAGCGCCCGCCGATTTGGACAACTTCTCCCCGCTGCTATCCCGCAGCAAGGGGTGGTGCAAAAAGCGGATGTCCCCAAAGCCCGGAGCGCCCATACACTCCGCTAGCCAGAGCTGCACACCCGTGGAGGGCAAGAGGTCTTCACCCCTGACAATCAGGTTGATATCCTCTTTCAGATCATCACAGACCGAAGCAATCTGATACGCCGGGATCCCGTCGCGCCGCCGCAGCACCACATCGCGCATCTGCTCCCAGGGCCGGACATGGCAGGCCCTCAGCTTGAGGTCTTGCCAGTGAACGCTCACATCCTCAGGCGTTCGCAGGCGCAGGCTGCTGTCCGGCGTGTCAGGCGCAAGGCCAAGGTTCCGGCAGGTACCCGGATACTGTCCGTCGGACGAGTGGGCGAGCATCTCTTTGCGCGAGCAGCGGCAGACAAAGGTGTGGCCTTTTTCAGTAAGAAGTTGAATATGAGATAGATACAGCTCTGTATTGTGCTGCTGCGAGTAGCTGCGAGCCAGTTCATCCGGGCCGGAAGGACCTTCGTCGTAGTCCAGTCCCAGCCAGTCGAGGGTGTAAAAAATGTCTTCGATATACTCCGGGCGGGCGCGGGGCGCGTCTATGTCGTCAATCCGCAGGCGAAGAGAACCCTTAGCC
>RDXT01000801.1 GCA_004292985.1 Bacteroidota bacterium | reverse complement strand
CATAAATTACGAGCGTAAAGAATAGAATTCTCATGTACATTACGATTACCCAAAAATATCAATTTAAGGTATCCGTAACAGGGGGTATGTAAGCCGAATGTCATTTATTTCACATTTATATAATTTATCTACGTAGGATTATCTAATATTCAGACACAAAAAAAAACCGGCGGGGTAAACGCCGGTTTCGTACAATAGATGTATGGCAATCAGGCAGCAGGCTTATCAGGAGAATCTGGAGCGGCTGGCTCTTCAGTTTTCACTTCTGCTTCCGTTTCCGTTTTGGTTTCTCCCAGAATGCTGTCTTTCAGCTCTTCGGCTTTGTCTTTCAGCTTGTCGAGCAGGTCTTCAGCCTGGCCGAGAATGCCGCCGATTTTCTCATCTTTTTTCAGCTCGTCATATTTTTCTTCGATGGCGTCGCCTACTTTGCCGGCTACCTCATCAATAACGTTGCTGATCTGGTCAAGAGCGCCTGTGATAGAGTCGAGGGCGCTTTTCTGCTCCTGGTTTGGATCGTTGTTCATAACGGAGGGGTGTTTTGAAGTGATAAAAATACCGTAAGTAAGTACGCAAAAAAACCTGCAAGAGTTGAGCCTTGCAGGTAAATTCTTTATTAACTTTTATGCTTACTTATCGCACTCTCCCATTACGGGGTCGAGCGAGCCGATCAGCACTACGGTGTCGGAAATCATAGAGCCTTCCATCATCTTGTCCAGGCACTGGAGGTTGGAGAAAGAAGGGGCGTTGATTTTGCAGCGCCAGGGCGATCCGGTGCCGTCGGACTTGAGGTGGAAGCCCAACTCTCCTTTGGGGGCTTCGATGGCCTGATAGATCTCGGCTCCGACAGGCGGAATTACGCCCACGTCTGTCATCATAAAATCGTGGATCATGCCTTCCATCGAGTAATAGACTTCGTCTTTGGAGGCATAGGCCTGCTTGGCATTGTCCACGCGGATGTCGCCGCCGGGCATTTGCTCGATCAGTTGGTCGAGGATGCGGATGCTCTGCTCCATTTCATCCATGCGCACGAGGTAGCGGGCCAGGCAATCGCCTTCTTCGCGGATCACCACATCAAAGTCCACCTGGTCATATACGAGGTAGGGTTCAAAAGTACGGATGTCGTAAGGCACACCGGAGGCGCGAAGCACAGGTCCGGTCACGCCGAGGCCGATGGCTTCTTCGCGGGTAAGTACCCCTACCCCTCTGTTGCGGTTGAGCCATATACCATTGTTAGCCAGGAGCTTACGCCAGGAATTCAGCTCTTTTGGGAACTGTTTTTTCCAGGCTTTGATATCGTTGATCGTATCCTGGTTCATGTCAAACTGCACCCCACCGATGCGGCAGTGGCTCACGGTAAAGCGCACACCCGCCAGTTTATCGAAGATGCTGTACAGGTATTCGCGTTCGCGGAAGGTCCAGAGGAACATCGAAACCGCCCCCACGTCCATCAGCATGGTGCCCAGCCAGAGCAGGTGCGAAGAGATGCGGGCCAGTTCGCAGGCAATAGTGCGGATATACTGGGCACGGATGGGCGCTTCGATACCGGCGAGTTTTTCGACGGCAAGGCAGAAGCCCACATTATTTGAATAGGGAGAAAGGTAGTCCATGCGGTCGGTATAGGGCATGAACTCCTGATAGGTTTTGTTTTCGGCCAGCTTTTCGATGCCCCGGTGCAGGTAGCCTACGTCCGAAACGGCCTTTATAATCTTTTCACCATCCACTTCCAGCACAACTCTCAGTACACCGTGGGTAGCAGGGTGCTGGGGGCCGAGGTTGATAATCATCCGGGTGCCGAGCGGATCGTCTTCCACCTCCACGAGGGTGTGTTTGTCTTCCAGACGCTTATAAATGGCGTGCTGGTGCTTGGGAAAAAAGGTAGGATGAAAACTTTCCGACTGTGGGGCTGGAATGGGGAAGACCTCGTTGCTCATACAAAAGACATTTCAGAATATACTGACGGTTGCGGTTAATGTTTGCGTTTTGGGTGTGTGCGGAAAACAGACGAAAGTTAATAAGAATCTTTTGAAAAATAATTCATACTTTTGCGACAGTATCCTCAGACCCTCATTTCAATGGGCGCATCGTTGTTTGGCAAATTGGTTTCTCATCCTCCTGCCTGGGAGTCAGGGTTGTTGCTTGTTTATACGTTATTTTTCTCTAACTTGCTACCCCGCTAGTATAATCCAGATGATTACCAGAAGGCAGATTCGAGCGAAAGTCATGCAGGCTGTATATGCCTGTATCACCTCCGGACAAGAGCCGGAGTTTGTGTACGATCTTTTGTTGAAAGACATCGAAAGAGAAGTTGAGGAACTGGAACGCCAGAAACAGCTTTCCGGAGATACTTTCCTGCTTCGTACCTTATATTATGAATCGCTCAGCCACGGCGACCGGTACGACGATTTTATCAAAAGCAAGGCTGAAAACTGGGAACTCGACCGCATCGCCCGGATAGACCGCATTCTGATGCACATGGCTATCTGCGAAATGCTCAATTTTGAAGAGATTCCGGTAAAAGTAACCATCAACGAGTACCTGGAGCTGGCCAAAACCTACTCTACGCCCAAAAGCAGCAAGTTTATCAACGGTATCCTCGATAGCCTGTACAGCGACTTTAATAAAGGTGGCCGCATTATCAAGCGCGGACGCGGTCTGCTGGACCATACCCCTGTCAAAGGCAAAGAAGGCGATAAGGTGGAAGAATCCCTGATCCCTGACCTGGTAGATGATGACCTCACCAGCTCGGAGGACGCGCAGCCAATTGAGAATTCGAGAAATTGAGACAGGGAACAGTTGACAGGGAACAGGGAACAGTTGGCAGGGAACAGGCACTTCGGGCGCCAATGCTCCATTGACTCTTTCCGCGCCTCTGCCCCTTAGCGCCTCTGCGTGAACTTCAGAAATCCCTCCGCGAGACCTGCGAAACAAATAAACTAAATTTTTAGTTGAAATAATTTTGAAGTTAGAAATCCCTTGCTAACTTTGCACTAAGAAATTAGTTGATTAACCATTTCACCGTATGATGACCCGCACAATTTTCGCCGCCCTCACAGTAGCATCGCTGAGCATGTTCTCCTGCCAGTCCACAAAGGACGCAAAAGAAGGAACAGCAGCTACCTCCCCTGCTACCCCCGGCGCAACGGCTGCCGCCCCTGGTACAGAAGTTCCCGCAGTACCTGATTTTCAGGCACAGGCGCAGGCTATGGAACAAACCAACGTTCAGTGGTTTGCAACTGACTACAATTTTGGCACCGTACCTACCGGCACCAAAGTAACCCACCAGTTCCGCTTCAAAAACACCGGCGACAAGCCTCTGACACTGACCCGCGTGAAACCCTCTTGCGGATGCACCACTCCGAGCTACAGCAAAGAGCCTGTGCAGCCTGGCCAGGAAGGCTTTATTGATGTGTCTTTCAACACAGCCGGCAAATCCGGAGCACAAACCAAGACCATTACCGTTACCGGCAACTTCCCTACCAACACTGCCCTGCTGAAAATCAGCGGCGAGGTAACCGGAGAGCCAAGCCAGCAATAATTGCAATCCCTGCCGCATGGCATGGAGAGAAATATGGGTAAATGAGAGGCAAAAACCCTCCGTTTGCCCATTTTTTTATTAATATTGCCTGACTAACGTTTTTTTTGAATATGAATAACCTTGCATTTCTGTTGCAGGCTGCCCCAGGGGGCACCAACGGCGCCTTTATCAGCCAGATCCTGTTTCTGGTTCTGATCTTCGGCGTGTTCTACTTTTTTCTGATCCGTCCCCAGCAAAAGCGGGCCAAGGAAGAAAAGATCTTCCGCGACAACCTCTCCAAAGGAGATAAGATCGTGACCATCGGCGGAATATTCGGAACGGTAGAGGCGATCGAAGACACTGCCTTTATCATCAAAGTGGACGCCAATACCAAGCTCCGCATGGATAAGTCGGCCATCCGTCCGGTTCCTGCTGAAACAGAAAAAACACCTAAAGCCTAATGGGTTGAGATTCCGGATCCGGCAACTGCTCCAGCGTCTATCCGGCCCTGCGTCCGGACGTAGGGTTAACGGACGTATGCTGTTGTTGTGCTTTGTCATTTCCGGAATCTCATGGCTTACGCTTACCCTTCAGCAGCCTTATACGGTGTTTGTGGAAGTGCCGGTCAAAATTGTCGGTATCCCCCAGCACCTTCAGATGGTCGGCCAGAGCGATACTGCGGTAAAACTGCAACTGAATGGAGACGGATACAGCCTGCTCCTCGACCGCTTGCTGCGCAGGCGCGACACCCTGCACATTCCGTATGAGCGCTTTGGCAAGGACATGAGCTGTCCGCTGGAGACAGAATGGCTTTTTCCGGCGAGAGAAGCCGATGATTCTGAGCGGATTACGGTCAGCATCCAAACGCCCAAATCTATCCGTATCCAATGGCAGCAGAAGGTAATCAAAACCGTAGTGCTGCGCCTGCAGGGCGAACTATCGCTTCAGTCGGCCTATAAACTCGAAGGTCCCCCCCTGCTACAGCCCGACTCGGTGCAGGTACAGGGTCCGGAAGGGGTGCTCGATACCCTTCAGGCATGGTATGTGGTGCCCCCCCCTACCCTTCCGATATCGTCAGATACCACGCTTTCGCTGCTCATACCCGACACCCTGCCCAACATCCGGGTAAGCCCCGGCAGCGCCCGCGCACAGATACAACCACGCAAATACACGCAGATCGAGGTATCGGTGCCTATCGAAATCAGTGGCGAACCCAATCACGTAAGCGTGCGGCTGAGTCAGCGCAGTATCCAGCTGGCATGCCTCATTCCCATGGACGGCCCCCGCTATGGTCTGGCCTGGTCAAATGCGCATAACCAGAAGCTTGTGGTGAAATACAGCGACCTCGACGAGCATTTCCCCTATTTTACCCCCCAGTTTACCCTTCCGGAAGGCATTATTCCCATTGCCTGGTCACCCCGGCAGGTTTCATTTGTAATCCTACATAAGTGAGCATCATCTCCATTGGGATCACCGGCGGGATCGGCAGCGGCAAAAGTTATGTCTGCCAGATATTTGAGTCTATGGGCTACCGGGTATATTATGCTGATGAGCGTGCCAGGCTGCTTATGAATACACATCCGGCCATTATCTCCGGCGTACAAGCCCTTTTTGGCCCGGAATCCTATCTTGAAGGGGCCTTAAACCGCCCTTTTATCAGCCAGATTGTGTTTCAGCAGCCCGAAAAGCTCCAGGCCCTCAACCGTCTGGTGCATCCGGAAACGGGCCGCGATTACCTGCATTGGGCCGCAGAAACGCCGGAGGACTACACCAGGCCTTTTATCCTGAAAGAAGCAGCTATTTTATATGAGTCGGGGGCCTACCTCACGACCGATGCGGTGGTTTCTGTCTATGCCCCCAAAACCCTGCGGCTCGCGCGGGTGCAGCAAAGAGACCAGGCGCAGGCAGAGGCCGTGATGAACCGTATGGACAAACAATGGACAGAGCTGGAAAAAATGCGCCGTGCGGACCGGATCATCTTCAATGACGGAGTCCACGCACCCGAAGCGCAGGTTGCAGCCTGTATCCGCTTTTTTGCTGACAAATGGGCCGGAAATCAGCCCTGAGCCTTGCGGTAGTTGCTCCACCAGAAATAGAAAAGCACCAGTGTGCTGATCAGCATACCTCCAAATTCGCGGGCTTCTTCGATATAAGGATAGTCATTTTGCATACCCATACTGAAGCTGATCCCGTCTTTGTTAAAAAGAAAGGCGAGTAATCCGGGGAGATACCTCAGCAGACCCGCCACACAAAAGGCACCTGTGATCAGCATGGGCCGCTCCGCTTCTTTCCGGTCAGACAAGCCCACACAGATGGAAAGGGCCACATAGAGAATGGTCCAGAACCAGGAGTCCGGATCGTTGAGCTGGTACCAGGCAAAAAGCGCAAACAATACCGTAAAGAGAGGCCGCAGGAATTTCATAGGAATCACAGCTAAGGTTTGGCAGCCAATGTCAGGAGTATTTTTCACATTCCCAATGATATTTGGCATCAAAGCACCTGGAGCGGGCGGCAAAATACCGTCTCAGGGGTGCTGGCGATCATCAGATAGTAGCCAGCGGTCCAGTCCCGGAGCGGGAGGGATATCTCCCCCTGTCCGGCAGGAATGGTTTTGGCATGGCGATAAATTTCTTTCCCTGCGAGGTCCGTTATCCGGAGAGATACGGGGCCGGGGAAGACATAGCGCAGCGTTACCTGTCCGCGGGCAGGCTGCGGATACAACTCAAACGCATAGCCAGTATCCGGCGCGGGATCGAGGCGTACGCTGGGGCTTAGGTGAATCCTTCCCTGGCGGTCCACCCGTTTGAGGCGGTAATACAGAGGCTGGTGGTTGAGTCCTCCTGCTTCCCTGTCCTGGAAAGAAAAGGTATCGCTTCCCGGCTGCTGATCCGGCTTTATGCGGCCCGCAGACAGAAACATTTGCCCATCCACCGATCGCTCGACTTCAAAGGCCTGGGTATCTCCCCTGCGGCGGTATTGCCAGCGAATATGGGGGGTATTGCCTTCCCAGCGGGCTGTCAGGGCCAGGATTTCGGGCGACAAGACACTCAGTCCAGGGCAGGACTCCTCAAAATAAATTTTTACCAGCGCATCGTTGCAGTAAGGTCCGCCATAGATCGGGTTGGTTTCATCACAAATGGTATAGGTAAACGTAATGTCGGTATCTTCGTCATCGGCAGGTATAAAGGAGATCATGCTGGAGACGGGATCGTAGTACAGGTTTGCGCCCGGGTCCGAGAGATTGCTCAACTGGACCGAACTTGGATCCATATCGCCGTCGGGATCATAGTCATTGTCCAGAATCTCAAATTCGATGGAATAATTGGCGATGGTGCAGGCGCTGTCTCTCACAGCAACGGGCGGACAAAAGGAACTGGTAACAAAAAAGGCAGTATCGGCACTGGTGATGGCATTCATCCAGGTATTGACCAGCACCCGGTCGCCCTGGTTGGTAGTCCAGGAGTTGCAGCCCGATGAGCAGCCTGTGGTGAGGTTGGAGGTGCGGATGGCCGTCGCAGTATTGTCCCAATACATCAGCGGGGTGAGGATCGAAGGCCGCACCGAGTAGCAGTTAAATCCATTTTGGTGCGTTTCGGGGTCATAGACCGGATAATGGACAATGCCCGCCAGGTATTGCACCACAATTCTCCCGCTGACCTCTGATCCGACCGGATTGCCGAAGCCATCGAGGCCATCCCAGGGGATACACGAAGCGCCTGCGGGCACATTGTAGGGAAAATAGACATCGGCAGTCCCGGCGGTATATGTATTATCGCCATTGAGGTCTATAAACACATTAATTTCACCTGCTTTGGAGGTCTGGACATAGATGCAGTAGCTGTTATCGGTCACGCAGGTATTCACATTGACATAACTCACCAGGCCGGGAATGCCCGTAGGAAAGGCGTTGACATCGGGATCGTTGAGAAACACGCGGTACTCGGGAATGGTGGTGCTCATGTTGTCGCGCGATTTGCGGTTTTCCTGAATGGTTCCCGAATTACTTACCCCGTAGCTGTTGAAAGACACCGTATAACCAAAGGGCTGGATGCCATTCATATCCATTCGGATGACGATGCTGTCGGGGGTCCAGGTATAAAAATTCATGCAGGCCCGGTTGGTGCTACTGTTGGTGTTCAGGGTCCATTTATAGGCAAACAGGCGGCCGTTGATGACATATTTGGCGGAAGGGTTCTCGACATTCACCACACTTACATCGAAAGGATGGATATAATAGCGCGCTTCGGTGGGCTTGGGATTCGAGATATGGCCCACATTAAACCGGATCATATAATCGCCTGCCACAGCGGGGTTGTAGATAAGCGCCTGATAACCCGAGCTACCTCCCACGACCTGCCTTGGGCCGACATAAGCCGCGACTCCATTGTTTGCAATAAAACCACTGTCACTCGATGTACTCGCAACCTTACCACTACATACCACAGTGCCGTTAGGGGCAAGAATCTGATAGTACACTGTCTTTCCTGTAGGCTCCAGGCGCGTAAAGCCGTAATAAATCATCTCTTTGTCCGGGTCTTTGATGTGGACATAGATGTAATCCGTCGCCGGACGACCATAACTGGGGCCTTCCTTTCCTGCACCGTCATTGCCACAAACATAGGAAATGCAACTGGCAGCCCCCCCTGCGGGGATAAACTGGGCAGTTCCTTCGGCACAGAGCCATCGTACCCAAAGCATCAGCAGTACGAAAACCAGGGGCGAACGGTGGATCCGGAGGAGTGAATGGCAAAGTTCCATAGGTCAAGAACAAGAGGTATATATCCTCTAATATGTGAGCAGAAGTCCGATTATTATATATCAAAATTTGGATTTTATTACATGTATAATATTTAATTTTTCATACTATCCTGAATGCCCTCACTTCCTGTTATTCTTTCTTTCGACAAGTATTTTTATTAACCCCTGTCCTTTTATTTATTTGTACTAATTTGGGTGCCTCATATATGAATCTTCAGGGAGTGAATCCACATAAGGCCAATACAGCGATCCGGCTATTTGTCACCGGAGGTACCTTTGACAAAAACTATGACTACCTGCGGGGGGAGCTGTTTTTTGATGATACCCAGGTTCCTGAAATGCTGAGGCTGGGCCGCAGCACCCTCGACGTGCGGCTGCGCACCCTGATGATGGTGGACAGCCTCGACATGACCCGCGAAGACCGCGAGCTGATCGCCCGCAACTGTGCCACCTGCGAAGAAGACCTCATCCTCGTGACCCACGGCACCGACACGATGGTGGATACCGCCAGCATGGTCGCCCAGTCGGTCAAAAATAAAACCATCGTCTTTACCGGAGCGATGGTTCCCTACCGCTTTGGCAGTTCCGATGGTTTTTTTAACCTGGGAAGCGCACTCGCTTTTGTGCAGGTGCTGCCTCCCGGTGTGTATATCGTGATGAATGGCCGGTATTTTACCTGCGACAACGTGCGCAAGAACAAAAAAACCGGATTTTTCGAGGAGCTTCGCTAAGCTCAGCCCAGGGTAGCCCCTACCCTTTCGAGCAAGACTTTGGTGGCCCTGATGCCCGCATACTCATCTATCTTTTCGCCCTCATACTCGATGCCGATATAGCCTTTGTATCCGGCGGCGTCTTTCACAATTTTGAGCATCCGCAGGTAGTCGGTATGCACTTCGTTGCCTTCGGCATCAAAGTCATGGCTTTTGGCGCTCACCCCTTTGGCGTAGGGCATAAACAGCTCCACTCCTTTGTAGCGGTCGTACTCCGTTTTACAGGAATAGCCAGCCGCCGGACCATTGCGCTCGATGCAGAAATTGCCGAAGTCCGGCAGCATCCCGCAGTTGGGTTTGTTTACCGCCTTCATCACCCCCGCCATCCATTCGCCATCGGAAGAGTAGCCGCCGTGATTTTCGACGATGATATTGATGCCTGTTTTTTCGGCAAACTCGCTGAGCTTAGCCAGGCCTTCGGCACCCGCCTGGGCCACCTCTTCGCGCGTGCCTTCGCCATAGCAATTGACACGGATCGAGTGACAACCCAGGGTTTTGGCCGCTTCGACCCATTTGTAATGGTTTTCGATGGCTTTGAGGCGCTTTTTGGGGCGCGTATCGGCCAGGCCGCCTTCGCCGTCGATCATGATGAGCACATTGCGCACCCCATGATCGCCTGCGCGTTTGTTCAGGTCCGCCAGATACGCAGCATCTTCGGCCTTATCTGCAAAAAACTGGTTTACATATTCCACGGCCCCGATCCCAAATTCCGTGCGGGCAATCCCCGGAAAGTCGAGGTTCGTGATCTTACCTGCGTTGATCGTTTTGTGCAGCGACCACTGAGCGAGAGAGATGTCGAAAAACATGGGCGTAGCGGGTGAAGAGCCTGAGGAAAAAGCCTGTGCAGCTCCGTAAAGCCAGGGGGCTGCCACAAAGGCAGCCCCGGCTTTGATGCTTTGGTTCAGAAATGCTCTGCGGGAATGTCGCATAGAATCCGGAGTAAGCGATTATTTATTGAAGTAGAGATAGTCGAGGCGGCAGGGACCTGCGTCCTTGTCAGCTTCACCAGCGAAGCGGGCCACGACATACAAGGTATGGAAACCGCTGGCACTGAGGGCAATATCGCCGTTTCCGTTCGCCCCGCCTGCCACTGCTTTCAGCACGCCTTCCCCTGCCAGCGGCCCGGTGGGGCTGTCGAGGTGGAATTCGATTTTGGCAGGCACATTGGCTGCGTAGCGCAGGGTGACCCGGCTGATACCGCTCAGATCGAGGTTGGTGAATACGAGGTATCCGCCTTCATTGATGCTGGTCATTTCGCCCCAGACATCCATTTCTTTGGAGAGAATCTCGTCGCAGGTTTCGGCCTCTACCCGTGCGGAACGGAGGGTTACAGCAGCTTCACCGAGCAGTTTACCTACGACAGGGTCGCCTTTGTCTTCATAGCTCGCACGCAGTTCGTATGTCGAAAACTCACCCTGGCCTTTGTGCTTGTCGAGGCGCAGTTTACCGGCAGGGGTCAGGCTGGGCGCAGCAGGCTGGGCATCGGCCAGAGAGGCGATAAAGAGTGCCATGTTGCGGGCTTTCTCTTCTGTGAGTTGGGACTGGGCAGGCATCGCATTGGCGCCCCAGACACCCATGCCACCCTTGAGGATCTTCTGCGTCAGGTAGGCAATCTCGTCCGGGCGCTTGTGGTAGCGCTCAGAGACTTTCTGGTAGCTCGGTCCCAGCACCGTTTCCTGGATGCCGTGGCAGGCGATACAGCCCGACTCCATGATCAGCGTTTTGCCCGCAGCAATCTGGGCAGCGCTCGCAATAGCTGCATGTCCCTGGGCTGCTACCGTAGCGTCGCGGGTATTTTCGAGGAAAGAGAAACTAATGGCCACCTGCTCGGGCTTAATTGTGCCTGCGGAGAGGGAACCGTCTTCTTTATCCTTCACTTCGATCTGATAGTCAATCTCTCCGCTGTTCCAGAAGAAGGACTTGTTACCATTCAGGGTAATTGTCACCTCCGGCACGGCATTTCCTACCCGAATTTCCAGATAGGTCTCTGTTTTTTTACCTGATTTATCTGTTACTGTCAGGCGGGGCTTGTAAATACCAGGTTGGGTATAGGTAAACGTCGCATTTTCGCCTTTACCCAGTGCTTTTCCGTCAAAATTCCAGTCATAGCTCAGCACATCGCCCGGATCGAAGTCGCGGGATTTGGAAGCGGAGAAGGATACGGCCAGCGGTGCTGCTCCTACTGTTACATCCGAGGTCATCTCGGCAACAGGTGCGCGGTTTCCGGCTGCGTAATCTATGCGGATCAGGCGCGCATCGCGGTTCTGGGCAAACCAGCGCGTACCGTATTCCAGGATATACAGCGCACCGTCTGCGCCAAACTCCATATCTATCGGGCTGGAGAGCTTCAGTTCGGGGAGAAAACGCTCCAGGGTTTGCAGATTGCCTTCTTTGTCCATCGTTACAGCCAGAATCCAGTCGCGCATAAAGTCATAGACAAACAGTTTTCCATTGTAATACTCCGGAAAGCGCGTTTCGGGATTAGAGAAAAATTGGCTGTAGTACACGGGGCCTGCCATCGCATTGCGACTGCCTTTTCCGGTGATCGGAAACTCGGGCGACTCGGCATAGGGATACCAGATAAATGCATTCTGGGCAGGAGGAAGTTCCTTTTCGCCGGTATTGTTGGGAGAATTATTGACCGGGTGAATCGGATCGTATTTTTCGCCGAGGGTTTTGGTGGCAAAATCGTAGTCCGCGTAGGGTTTATTGTTCCCCACAAAATAGGGCCATCCGAAGAAGCCGGGCTTGCGTGCCTGGTTCACTTCGTCGTGTCCGCGGGGACCCATCGTGCTGTCGTTTGATGCGTCGGGACCAACCTCTCCCCAGTACAGGAATCCGGTGATGGGGTCAATGGAAATGCGGTAAGGGTTGCGGCAGCCCATGACATAGATTTCGGGGCGGCCTTCGGAGCCGTCTTTCGGGAAGAGGTTGCCGTCCGGAATGTCGTATCCACCGCCTGCATTTGGCTTGATTCTCAATATTTTACCTCTCAGGTCAGCAGGGTTGGCGGAGGACTTCTGCGCATCCCAGGGCGAGCGGCCCGGCATTTCGTTGGCGGGTGAATAGCTGGTCTCGAAGGGATTGGTGTTGTCGCCTGTCGAAAGGAACAGGATGCCATTGGGATCAAACTGAAGCGAACCTCCGGTGTGGCAGCACTCGTCGCGCTGGACTACCACTTCGAGCATATTTTTTTCCGAAGCAAAATTAATAACCGAATCGCCTTCCATGGTAAAGCGGGAGAGGCGGTTCACAGGTTTTTCACCGGGGACCGAATAATAAAGGTATATCCAGCGGTTTTCGTCATATTTCGGGTCGAGAGCAATGCCCATCAGACCATCTTCAAACTTGGTATGCACCTCCAGGTTCGCAATTACCTTTGTGGTGCGGGTCGCAGGGTCATAGACTTTGATCGCGCCCCGGCGCTCGGTGAAGATAATTTTGCCATTGCTGAGGATTTTCAGCTCCATCGGCTCATTCAGGTTTTCGTCGAGAACCGTCATCACAAAGCGGCTGTCATCGGGTTTGCGCAGCGTAGTGGCCTTTTTGTAATCAGGCTCCAGGTTTTTGCCCACAGCATACCGGATACCGCCCAGCAGGTGTTTCAGGAACTCCGGCTCGGTGTAGGTCTCTTTGGTGTGGCCAAAATTGGTGTAGAAGGCCCTGCCGCCGTCGTAGTCATGGTACCAGGACATGGGGTGATAGTCGCCGTTGGTGCCTCCCTGATAGGTTTTTTCATCAATCGTAATCAGCGGAATGATGCTATCGGGCGCGCTGCGGTAGAGGTTTTTGAAGTTATAAAACTCATCGGTGCGCAGCCAGGTCTCTTTTCCGGCCATAAATTCGGTCGAGCTGTGCTTGTGATCCACGATCATCATGGTCGCCTGCCGCACATTCGGGTCGCTGGGGTGTCCGTTGAAATAGCCCCCCACCAGACGCCCGTACCAGGGCCACTCATACTCCGTATCGGTGGCCGAGTGCACACCTATAAAGCCACCGCCAGCCTGTATATAGCGCTGAAAATCAGCCTGCTGACCAGCATCTAATACATCGCCGGTCGTGTTCAGGAAGACTACCGCGCTGTAACGGCTGAGGTTTTCTTCGGTAAAAACAGAATCATTTTCGGTAGTGTCCACGACAAAGCCGTTTTCCTGGCCCAGCTTAAACAGGGCCTGCTGCCCGGCTTCGATAGACTCGTGGCGAAAGCCTTCGGTCCGCGAGAACACCAGCAGACGCACTTCGTCTCTTTTTTTTGGGCCGCAGCCCGTCAGCGCCAGCAGCAATAATGCTACGGAAACGTAAAAAATACGCAAATGAGTAGTCATGAGAATCCTTTTTATTCTAAACAAGCAATATACATCAAAAACGGGCAGCATTCGGCGGCGGAAACGATTCCCTGCCTCCATTTCGACTGGAATGCCTTACAACTCAAAAATCTGCTCCATCTCCACCCATTTTTCCCCCGGAGCTGTTCCGGGCAAAGGTTCCTGAAGTGTCGTCATCAGGTCCTCCCACTCACGGCAGCGCGGATGCAGGTCGAGATAGCGCGGCAGATCGCGGGCGGGGTCAAAATCATCTGCGGCACAGAAGTACATAAACAGGCGGCGGCCTCTGAGCCAGATTTTCATTTCGATAACTCCCACCGCCCGCAGCGCAGCAGTCACTTCGGGCCAGGGGGCAGCATGGTATGCGATGTAGCGCGCAATGGCTTCGGGATCATCCCGCAGGTCGAGGGTCCGGGCGTAGCTTTTCATAGGGTCCAAAGTTATCCACACATTATCCCCAATTTTACGTAAATTTATCCACATGGCTGTGGATGACTACCTGTCTGCCTGTGTCCTGAGGCCCGAAAGGGGCATCAGGAAAAAAGAGGTGTTGAAAGATTTCTCTTGACTCATTTAATCTATTGAAAATGAAGCCACTACGTATTTCGTCAAATCCGGCAGGAAAATTGCCGGAGCATTGCAGGATGTATATATTTGAAACCCCGGTCTGATCTGGATACTTCACGGTCGTAATTTTGGGAATCTTATGGCAGAGAACACGTTGCGGGAAAATGAGGCAGGTTTTGGTTCGGGATCTGAAAAGATCCGGGTCCGGGCGCTTTCTACCCAGATGCTTGCCGGTGGGAAACTCCCCCCGCAGGCCCTCGATATGGAAGAAGCGGTGCTCGGCGCCCTCCTCCTGGAAAAAGATGCCCTGCACCGCATTATGGACATCCTCAAAGCGGAAATGTTCTATAAAGATGCCAACAAGACCATTTATGAGGCGATCCTGGTGCTGTTTCAGAACTCTGAGCCGGTAGATATTCTGACGGTTAAAAACACCCTCCGCCAGGCCGGAACCCTCGAAAAAGCAGGGGGTGCCTTTTACCTCACCGAGCTTACCTCCCGCGTCGCTTCTGCCGCAAACATCGAGTACCACGCCCGCATTGTAGCGGAAAAATACATCCTTCAGCAGCTCATCAAAACCTCCGATGAGATCATCAAAAAAGCCTACGACGAAACGACCGACGTCTTCGACCTGCTGAACGAAGCCGAAAAGTCCCTCTTTGCCATTTCCGAAACAAACCTCCGCCGGAACTACCTCAACATGTCCGAGCTGGTGATCCGCACCCTGGAGCGCCTCGAAGAAATGCGCAGCAAGAGCAACAGCGTCACGGGTATCCCTTCGGGCATCTCCGAACTCGACCGCATGACCGCAGGCTGGCAAAAAACGGACCTTGTGATCATCGCCGCCCGCCCCGCGATGGGTAAAACGGCCTTTATCCTGAGTATGGCCCGCAATGCCGCACAGAAATTCGGACACGGCGTCGCACTCTTCTCCCTTGAAATGGCCGCCGTGCAGCTTACCCAGCGTATGCTTTGCGCCGAAGCCGAACTCGATGCCCAGAAAGTGCGTACCGGACAGCTCGAAGAATATGAGTGGAAACAGCTCATCACCCGTATCGGCAGCCTGAGCAAATCGCCCATTTTTATTGACGACACTCCCGCCCTCTCCATCTGGGACCTCCGCGCCAAAGCCCGCCGCCTCAAAGCGGAAAAAAACATCAGCATGGTCATCATTGACTACCTCCAGCTGATGACAGGCCAGTCCTCGAAGGCAGGCAACCGCGAACAGGAAATCGCCGGCATCTCGCGGGCGCTGAAAGAAATCGCCAAGGAACTCGATGTGGTCGTGATCGCCCTCTCGCAGCTCAGCCGAGCCGTTGAATCGCGCGGCGGAGATAAACGACCCGTACTCAGCGACTTGCGCGAATCCGGATCTATCGAGCAGGATGCGGATATGGTCATGTTCCTCTACCGCCCCGAGTACTACGGCTTCCAGACCGACGACGAGGGCAACACCACCACCGGAATGGCCGAGCTGATCATCGCCAAGCAGCGTAACGGCCCCACCGGAACGGTCAAAGCCCAGTTTATCTCCAAATACGGTAAGTTCACCGAGTGGAATACCAGCGGCAGCGACAGCGGGGACTCCTTTGGCGGCGGCAACACCATCACCCTGCCTTCGCGCATGAACCAGGGCGGCGACCTCGACGTGCCTTTCTGATCCGGGCAGATGTAAGATTTCGGCGCAAAATGAAGCCGTTCCATGTCATCAAATCGCAAAAACGGGTATCTTTTACCAGGGATATCTGCTACTTTTGTTCATAACCGGACGGAAGTGCCGCCCCCGGCTTTTACCTTGTTCTTATGCACTTCAGGATCATGCTGCTCACCTTCCTCATCGCGGGGAATGTGAGTTTTTCCTTTGCAGGAAACCGTATGCTTGCCTTTCGCGATGCGACCCTGGAGCAGATTCAGGCCGAAGCACGTGTTAAACAGCAGCCCTATTTTATCTACTTTTTTACGGAGAAGGACCGCAACTGCCGCCGGATGGACAGCCGCACCTGGACCGATGCGACCCTTATTTCGTATGCGGAGAAAAACTATCTCGCCGTAGGGTACGATGTGCTTTCTCCCAGGGCAAAAACGGAGTTTCTGCAGGAATACAAGGTATTCACCTACCCTACCCTGATTTTTTTCAGTCCGGAGGGTAAAATGATGGGCCGTACCGAAGGCTATGTGGCCCCCGAAACGGTCAAAAGCATCCTCGAAAAACACCAGCACAGCCTCGACCAGCGCCGCCAGGCAGCTGCACTGGTATTTGCCCCCAAAGCAGCCCCGACCCCTGTGATCGTTCCCGTAGCTGCCATGGGCACCCGCAGTATGCCCGAACCCGGACTGAGCATCCAGGACGTATCCGACAACCCCGCCGAGCGGATCGTATCGCGCGGTGCGCAGAGCGCCCGCCTGCACCTGCAAGTACCTGGATATGAGGCATATAGCCTGACATCTCTCACAGCCGCAGCGCCCGGAAGCACACACTACGCCCTGCTGGTCGGCGCATTTACCCAGCATACCCGCGTCGCACAGGAAATCGAACGCCTCCGCCGCTCATGGAAAGGCGATATGTGGGTCTATTGTGAAGAAATAGATGCTACCCTCATCTACAAAATTGCCCTCGGCAATTATGAAACCCAGGAGCAGGCCGAATCTTTCGCCCAGGCCATGTACAAGTACCAGAAGCTGAGCGTTACGGTACTGGAGCTGGGGCAGTTGCTGCGCTGAGAGATTAAAAAGAAATCCCCGCTCTTCGCCCTGCACCCTTGATTCCCTGCCTGCTGCATCCTTACTTTGCAGTATGGAAAACAATGGACTCATCTGGAGAAGCAGCTCTTTTTCCAACCTGAACGTATTCGAGCTATACGAACTGCTGCGCCTGCGCTCAGAGATTTTCATTGTCGAGCAAAAATGCCTTTACCAGGACCTCGACGGCAAAGACCGCAAGGCAGATCACCTCTTTGCGGTGGATGGAGAGCACATCGTAGCGGCCTGCCGGATCTTCGGACCGGACATGGTCTATGACGAAGCCTCGATCGGACGGGTGGTGGTGAGCGAAGCCTCAAGGGGCAAGTCCCTGGGCCATGCCCTGATGGAACGTGCCCTGGCAGAGGTAGAAGAAAAACACGGCCCCGTGCCTGTCAAAATCTCCGCACAGGCCCATTTGCAGGGCTTTTATAACCGCCACGGCTTCGTTACCGTCTCCGAAGAGTACCTCGAAGATGGCCTGCCGCACGTCGCTATGCGGAAAGGGTAAAAATTTTCAAATAAGTCATTGGTTTTTCAGAGAAAATGTTCAACTTTGTCCCCGCTTCAAAAGACTGGGGCGATATTTCTGACACGCTAATTCGATTACATAATGGCACGTGTATGTGAGGTAACCGGACGGAAAACCATAACTGGTTACCATGTATCCAAGGCGAACAACCACGTTAAACGCAAGTTTTATCCAAACCTACAGGTGAAGCGCTTTTTTGTGGAAGAAGAAGACCGCTGGGTGACGCTGAAGCTCACTGCGAAAGCCATCCACATCATCAACAAGAAAGGAATTTCTGCTGTGTTGAAAGAGATGCGCGCTGAAGGGAAAAAGGTTTGACTTTTGCCTCCCTACGATATAAAAAACTCAGATTACGCTTTCGTAATTTGAGTTTTTTTACTTTTACAGGCAACCTGAGATGCTTCTAAACGATCATTCAAAGGAACCACACACCGCCGGTTTATGGACTTGCCCCCGGCCTGACTCCTTTCTGCTCATGAAATACGTTCGTCTGACTGCATTCTTCGGAGTGCTTATGCTCCACCTGATGATGCTGCCGGCCCAGTCGCCAAGCCGCTCCGGAGCACCCGCCCCATCCGAAAACCTGCATTCGCTGCGCCGTTTCCCCTGCGGTGGCGTGGTGTTGCTCGACGAGACCTTCAACGGACGCAGCACCCTCCCCGCTGGATGGCAGGTACGCGACGTTGACCAGCTTACCCCCCGCAACGAGATTCTGCCCCTGACTCCGACCGGAGGCTGGCAGCTCGCTCCCGACTTCAAAGACAGCAGCAACAGCAATAAGGCCTTCATCTCTCCCTCCTGGTACGCCGATACCGTAGGACAAAGCGACGACTGGCTGATCCTGCCCCAGATTCAAAACCTGCCCTCCAACGTCTGCCTCTCCTGGTATGCCTATTCGCAGGACCAGTTCTATCAGGAATCCTACGAAGTGCGCGTTTCGACCAGCGGCACCGAGCCTGCCGACTTTTTCCAGAACTCCACCCTCGTGTCTGTCACGGCGGAGGACTTTGACTTCACTTACCGAACCACCAGCCTGGCCGCTTATGCCGGGCAAAATGTATATGTCGCCTTCCGGCACACCTCCAAAGACAAATTTATCCTCGTCCTCGACGACATCCGCATGGCGCAGACCGAAGATAGCGATCTGGCTATGTTTACCCTCGGCGACATTACCACAGAAGCGGGTAAAGGGGTGAAATTTTCCGGTTCGGTGCTCAACCGGGGCCTCAAGTCCTTCCAGTTTGACTCTGCGCAGATGAAAATCAGCTACCAGATCAACGCCGAAGCGATCAAAACGATTCCGATTAAGAAAAAATTTACCCTTCTGGCCAATGATACCATCCAGTTCCGCCACGACAGCATCTGGATTCCGGCGGTAGATGCGGTATATAAAATTAAGGTATGGGTAAGCGGACAAACGAAGGACGATCTTCGCGCCAATGACACCATCGCCCGCTGGCTGGGCACAGGCCCCTTTACCTCAGCCGATCCTGAGACGGAAGCGGCCCTGAGCCTCTACCCTAACCCGGCGGCGGACGAGGCCACCCTCACCCGTGAAGGCATCAGCGGCACCCTCTCGGTGCGGATATTTGACCTGGCAGGCCGCAACATGATTCCGCCCCGCTCCTGGCCCCAGACAGAGGCAGAGCTACATTTCGACCTCGCGCAGCTACCCAAAGGACTCTTTCTGGTGCAGATATCGGGAGAGCAGGGCCAGATACGCTCACTGCGCCTGGTAAAACAGTGATTTGTTTGCATTTTTTCGAAAAAATATCAGAATTCTTGTACTTTTGTCGGCCAATAAAGGGAAATCATGCCATTTTCTCACAAAATCACCGAACTGGAAGAATCAGCTACCCTTAGCATCGCTAAAAAGGTACGCGAACTGGTGGCTTCGGGCCGCAATGTGGTAGGGCTTACGCTGGGCGAGCCGGATATGGATACGCCCACACACATCAAGGATGCCGCTAAAAAGGCCCTCGATGAAGGGATCACCCACTATCCACCCGTAGCGGGCTACCCGGACCTCCGCCAGGCGATCGTTGACAAATTTAAGCGCGACAACAACCTCGACTATAAGACTGACCAGATTCTGGTCTCTTCAGGCGCGAAGCAGTCGCTCTACAATGTCATCCTTTCGGTGATGAATCCGGGTGATGGTGCGGTGCTGCCCGCCCCTTTCTGGGTCTCCTACCAGGGCATCCTCTATCTGGCAGAAGCGCAGATCGAGATCGTGAACACAAGCATCGAAAGCGACTATAAGATCACTCCTGAGCAACTGGAAGCGGCTATCCATCCTCATACCAAGCTGTTTATCCTCTGCTCTCCCTCCAACCCCACGGGCAGCATGTACTCCCGCGAGGAACTGGCGGCGCTGGTTGAGGTACTGCACCGCCACCCGCAGGTATATGTGATCTCCGATGAGATCTACGAATACATCGCCTTCGACCAGGAGCACATCAGCATCGCCACTTTCCCCGGCATGTATGAGCGCACCATCGTGGTCAACGGCTTCTCCAAAGGCTTCTCTATGACCGGCTGGCGTCTGGGCTACATAGCTGCCCCAAAGGAAATCACTGCGCTCTGCGAAAAACTCCAGGGACAGGTAACCTCCGGCGCAACTTCCTTCGCCCAGAAAGGTGCGGTAGCCGCCCTTACCCAAAGCATGGAGCCTACCTGGGAAATGCGCGAGGAATTCCGCCGCCGCCGCGACATGATGTACAAAGAGCTGACGGCCATCGAAGGTCTGAAAGTGAACCTGCCCGAAGGCGCGTTTTACTTCTACCCCGACCTCGCGGCTTTCATCGGACGCAGCACCCCCAACGGCAAAAAAATCACGAACATCGAAGAACTTTGCATCTTCCTGCTCGATGACGAAGGCCTTGCAGTGGTTCCC
>RDXT01000010.1 GCA_004292985.1 Bacteroidota bacterium | reverse complement strand
ATTAATGGTATGGCGATCTGGCGCTACCGGAAGCGTGCGTAATTGTTACGCGCCTTCCTCTTTCTTCGGCTCATTTCCCATCTTTTTGCTCACCTCTTCGAGCAGTTTCAGGCCCAGCAGACCGCTGATCGGTCCGTTGGCACCCTCGCCGCCGCCTGTGATCAGCACATCGGGGATGACCTTAATCTTCTGATCGCCAATGGCTTCGGTGATTTTGAGGCGGGTAAAGTTGTCGCCGCCCATGGCCTCGACCGCCAGCTTGTAGCTTTCGGCGCTGCTCTTACCGATGGCCAGGATTTTCTCCGCTTCCGCATTACCTGTAACCGTGATTTTTTCCGCTTCGGCATTGGCCTGGAGCTTGGTGCGCTCGGCTTCGGCATTGGCGAGGAGGCGCACGCGCTCGGCCTCACCGCTGGCCAGCAGCTTCAGACGGTCGGCTTCGGCGGTAGATTGGAGGCGCACCGCATTGGCGTCGCCGGTCGCTTTTTTCACGCTCGCGTCAGCTACTTTTTCGGCGATGGTTACGCCCTGGTCTGCCTTTACCAGCTCCTTTTGAATCTCGGCAATGGCCGTTTCTTTTTCGAGCAACTGGCGGGTTTCCTGTGCTTTCATCTGGGTGTCGAAGGTAACCTTCTGTTCCTCAGCGAGTTTGCGGTCTGTGAGGGTTTTCATCAGGCTGTCGGGCGGCACAATGTCGCCTATCAGCGTATCTACCCCAAACACGTTGTACTGCTCCAGCACATGGCCGATATGGCTGCGGGCCGAGTCCTGGCGGTCTTTACGCGAAGTCAGGAAGGCGATCACGTCGGCATCCTGGGCGGAGTTACGGAAGTAGTTACCGATGGTAGGTTCCAGCACCTGGCTCACAAGGTTGTTCATGTTGCCGAAGCGTGCGATCACCTTGGGCGCTTCATTCATCGGAATGTGGATGATCTGCGATACGTCGAGGTTAAATGGGAAGCCATCTTTGGACCGGACGGTAATTGTCGAGAGGTGTTTGTCCAGCTGGTGGCTTTCGGTGCGGGCAGTTGCCCAGTTGAGTACCAGGTTGGTGGTGGGAACCATCTCTACCCGCATGATATAGGGGTTAATAGGGTACTTTCCAGGCCCAAGCGGCTCTGCCCATACGCCTTTTTGTCCCCTGGAAACCAGGTTGCCATGCTTAAAGTCCACACCGCTGAGGTCCTGCCCCTCATTTCCCACGAAAGAGATGACCACCCCTACGTGTCCGATGGTAATTTCAGTCATCATCACCTCTTCGATCTGGGCAAACCAGGGGTTGATATAGTAAGAACCCGCCAGGATCACCTGCTGCTGAAGGCCCTTGTTGCCCCCGCGTGCGATAAAGGCA
>RDXT01000009.1 GCA_004292985.1 Bacteroidota bacterium | reverse complement strand
TGTAAAACTCGATGCATCGGGAAATATCTTTACCTGCGGCGGAACCGCCAGCGCCAACTTCCCGGCCTCCAATGCCCTCGATGTTACCTTTAATGGCCAGACAGATGGTTTTGTGGTGAAGTTGAATACGGCAGGGACCGCCATTCTGAACAGCACATTTCTGGGTACGCCTCAATATGACCAGACCTTTTTGCTCGAAATTGACCGGAACAATTTTATTTATGTTGTCGGACAAACCAAGGGCAATTACCCGATCGTAAACCCACCCTCCGGCCCGGTTTATTCCAACCCTGGTGCCAAGCAGTTTGTGCATCGTCTGACCAACAACCTTAGTTCCACTGTGTTTGCAACCGTCGTAGGTTCTGCAAACGCTGCTTCACCCAATATTTCCCCTACAGCCATGCTGGTGGACCGCTGCGACAACATCTATGTGATGGGCTGGGGCGGCTCGACAAACAACGAAGGTAATGTCAGTGGCATGCCGATCTCTGCCAATGCGCTGGATCCCACCACGGTAGATGGTAGTGACTTTTATATTTTTGTGCTCAGCCGCAATGCGCAGACCCTGATCTATGGCTCGTACATCGGCGGGTACTTTGCGGGCAGCTCTGCAGGCGACCACGTGGATGGCGGCACCAGCCGCTTTGATAAAAACGGCATTGTGTATCATGCGGTATGCGCGGGCTGCTGGGGCAACTCGTCTTTCCCGACCACGCCCGGCGCATGGAGCACCACCAATAATGCTGTGGGCGGTGGTGGATTTGCCCAGGGCTGTAACATGGCCGTGTTCAAAATGTCATTCGACCTCAGCGGGGTGGAGGCTGACTTTATCCCCCTCGACGATAGCGGCAACCCCCTTACCAATGGCGCAGAAGGCTGCGAGCCTCTGGTGGTGGAGTTTGACAACACCAGCAATCCCGGATTAAGCCCCGGAACCGTTACCTATTTCTGGGACTTTGGGGATGGCGGCAGTTCGACCCTGTTCGAGCCGGTGCATACCTATCAGAATGCGGGTTCCTATACCGTTATGCTGATCATCACAGATTCGCTGAGCTGCAATATTTCAGATACGACCTTCAGCAATATCCTCGTGTATCCGCGCCCTCAGGTGAACGTAGGACCCGACCAGGTGATTTGCCGGGGAGATACCGTGCAGCTCACTACGGCGAGTCCGGCAGTAACCTATTCATGGAGCCCCGCTTCCGGCTTTGTCTCTGCAACCAATATTCCCAACCCGCAGGTAGCCCCCCAGACAACCACCGCATACATAACCACCGCATACATTCTGACCATCACAGACAGCAATGGCTGCGAAGCCTCCGATACCGTAACGGTGGAGGTGCAGACCAGCTTTCAGATATTTGCCCGGACAGATACGACCATTTGCCGGGGCGGATCAGTACCCCTGAATGTGGTAGCGCCGGGCGCCGTTTCCTATCTCTGGACAGCTGACCCGCTCACGCCGATTTCAAACCCGGCTATATTCAACCCTGTAGCCTCCAATGTAGATACCACCACCTGGTTTTACATTACGGCTGAAAATGCCATCGGATGTGAAGGGAAGGATTCGGTCA
>RDXT01000347.1 GCA_004292985.1 Bacteroidota bacterium | reverse complement strand
TACGCCATCGACGTGAATACCGGTCAGCGCCTGAACATTTTCTTTGGTGAAAGTGAGTGGGACCGCCAGAACCGGGGAGACGATATGATCTTTAACCCGACCAGCGGCCTGGGTACCAACCTGGATCGCATCGGCGGACGCCACTATGTGTATGTGACCAAGCTGCCATACGACCAGTGCGCTTCCATTAAAGATACGCTTTCCAACGCCAACTATATCGGTACCTCCGGCTTCCCGAACGCGATTTACTTCGACCAGACCAAGCATAACCTCAAGGATGCTTACAAGTATGTGGCCTGGGTGGGTATTCCATATGCCGCTACCGGCTATGACTTTGCCGATCCGCGCAATATGCCGAGCGACGCCCGCGTGTCGCTGCGTGTCAAGCAGCCCTTCCGCCCCCGTGTTGGCGAAGCTGGCGACAAGCCCGAGTTCCAGTTCAACACCATTGGCCGGGATGTCAATACCAACCTCGTAGATGTGGCCAAAGACGCCCTCGACAAGGTGCTGGTCGTGCCTAACCCCTACTACGCCTATTCGGCCTACGAAACCGGACAGCTCGACAACCGCGTGAAGATCACCAACCTGCCCCAGAAGTGCCGCATCAGTATCTTTACGATCAATGGTCATCTGGTACGCCAGTTTACCAAAGACTCCGACGAGCCTGAGCAGCAGTGGGACCTGAAAAACGAATCAGGGGTACCTGTGGCCAGTGGTGTGTACATTATTCACGTGGACGCCAACATTGGCGAGCAAAAACTGGGCGAAAAAGTGATTAAACTCTTCGCGGTAATGCGTCAGATTGACCTCGATAACTTCTGAAACCCTCATGATGAAAAGATATATCCTCTGGCTTTTTGCCACATTGGTTGCCAGTTTTACCGTTGCACAGCCGCCTGAGCGTATTGGCCAGGCAGGCGCTACCGAGTTGCTGATCAACTCCATGCCGCGCAGTTCGGCATTTAATGGCCTCGACATCGGCAACAGCGACGGCATCGAAGCCTCGCAGGTGAACCCTGCCGGGGTGGCCCGTACCACAGGTACAGAATTGCTGTTTTCGCACACCCGCTGGCTGGTGGGGTCCGATATCAATATCAACACCTTTGGTTTCTCCCAGAGCCTGGGTGCCAATGGCGGCTCTATAGGCCTGCTGATCAACGCTTTCAGCCTCGGCGACTTCGTTCGGACGACCGTAAACCAGCCCGATGGTACGCTGGGTACGTTTTCACCTACCTACCTCAATATCGGCCTTACCTACGCAAAAAAATTCACCGAGCGTATCCACGTAGGTACGACGGTCAGGATTATCAGCGAGTCAACACCTGAAGTTTCGGCTTCGGGTGTGGCACTCGATGCAGGTATCCAATACCGGACAGGAGAAAAAGACCGCGTGAAATTGGGCATCGCCCTGCGCAACGTAGGTCCGACCATGCGCTTTGGCGGCGACGGCCTTGCAGGTCGTGTGCAGGTGCAGACCGGTAACGACTATACCACGATCATTAACATTCCTACTTCCCGCTTCGAACTGCCTACCGTGCTCAGCATGGGCGGCTCCTATGACTTTTTCCTTGGGAAGGATCACACCGTTACAGCGCTGGCCGGATTTATGTCCAACGCTTTCTACTATGACCAGGGAGGCGTGGGTCTTGCCTATCGGTACAAGCAATTTGTCATTTTACGTGGATCTTTCTTGTATGAGAGAGGAATTTTTGGTAAGATCGTAGGAGTGGACGGCCGCTACAATGCGCACACGGGCTATGCAACGGGAGCTACTTTCCAGATCCCTTTCAAAGCCGGTAAAAAAGACGCCAGCGGCAATCCTGCATTCTCTACGTTCTCTTTAGACATGAGCTACCGCACATCAAATCCTTTTGGCGGAACTTTCGTCTTCGGAGGCCGTATAGACATCTGACATATACGCCCGGTAAGAAATACCTGACTTGGGTCGGCCTGCAAGCTGACCCGGTTTATTTTTTACCCGGTACAGCCAGGGGGCGCTTGCAAAAGCTCCTCCTGTTTCTTTTCTTATTTTTGGGACAAGCATTTTAAAGTTCAAACGTATGAACGACATAACGTATCTGACGAAAGAGGGGTATGAGAGGATTCGGGCCGAACTGGCCGAACTGAAGGGAAAAGGGCGAAGCGAAATTGCCCAGCAGATTCAGCGTGCGCGTGAACTTGGGGATCTGAGTGAGAATGCAGAATATGATGCCGCGAAAGATGCCCAGGGCCTTCTGGAACTGCGTATTTCCAAACTTGAAACCACCTTTGCCAGCGCAAGAGTCCTCGATGATGCGGATATAGACGAACACCGCGCCTATATCTTCTCTACCGTTCGCGTAAAAAATATCAAGATGAACAAAGAGTTCTCTTATAAACTCGTGGCGGAAGAAGAGGCTGACCTCAAGCAGAATAAAATTTCGGTTAAATCGCCTGTCGGAAAGGCGCTTCTGGGACATGAAGTAGGCGATATTGTGGAGATAGATGCTCCTGCCGGGAAAATGCAGTTTGAAGTGGTGGGCATTTCACGCGACTAACCCCCTGAACATGGCTTCTATATTCACCCGTATCGTTCGTGGAGAGATTCCGGCTTACAAGATTGCCGAAACCGACGATTTTCTTGCCTTTCTGGATGTGCGGCCTCTGGTTGCCGGACATACGCTGGTGATCCCCAAGCAGGAGATAGATTACCTCTTTGATCTGCCCGAAGAGTTGTACGTGGGCCTGCATGTGTTTGCCAGGGAGGTAGCCCGTGCCTTGCAGCGGGCCGTTCCCTGTGTGCGCATCGGCACAGCCGTGATCGGCCTCGAAGTACCTCACGCGCATATTCACCTCGTGCCGATGAACGATATGAGCGATCTGAGTTTCAGCAAAGCAAGGCTGAACCTCAGCCCCGATGAAATGAAAGCCCTGGCGGAGTCTATCCGCTCACATCTGGTCGGGTAAGGTGCCCTTGCCCCTTTTGACCACCCGATCCGGGTTTTTCTTTAAAAACGCCTCCCATCCGCCCGCTCCGGCAGATGGGAGTTTGTTATTCTGGTAAAAGTGGCACACCGCTACGGCCAGCGCATCGGAGGCATCGAGAAATTCGGGCTTTTCCTCAAAGCGCAGCACCTGTTGCAGGGTCTTGAGCACCTGCTCTTTGCTGGCCGCGCCATTGCCGCAGACAGCCATTTTGACTTTGCGGGGCGCATACTCGTGGATGGGTAGCTCCATCAGCAGGCCTGCGGCCATCGCTGCGCCCTGTGCCCGGCCCAGTTTGAGCATAGACTGAGGGTTTTTGCCAAAAAAAGGCGCTTCGAGGGCCATTTCCTGCGCGCCAAACTCCATAATCAGGCTCCGCACACGGTCAAAGATTTTTTTCAGCTTTTCGGGGTGCTCCATGCTGCTGCGCCCGAGGCTGATAGCGCCGCAGGCGATCAGCTCCATCTGCTTGCCGCTGCAAGACAAAATGCCGTAGCCCGTGACTACCGTGCCGGGGTCTATGCCAAGAATGATGCGTCGCGCGGACATAGGAGAGGGGGTGAATGAAAGCGTAAAGAAAACAATTAATCAGCAGCGGGGGTAAATAATCCCTCACTTTTCCCTTTGATGTAATATCCGGAGGGAAGCCGTCTTGCCAGGGTCCGCCGCCTGCGTACATTTGCAGGGATGAAGCAAATGGATTTTCCGGGTGCGGGCAGTGCCACAGTTGTATTTCCAGGCCGGCCCTGGCTATGGAGACTGCTGAAAATATCAGTTACCCTGTGCACATTGGCCTATATCATTGTCAAAATTGCTTCGGAAAAAGAAAAACTTCAGCATGCGCTGCGCCTGCCCGATGCTGGGGCCCTGGTTGCCCTGGTAGCGGCTACGCTGCTGCTGATCGTTAACCTGGGTTTTGAAGCGGCCAAATGGCGGCACCTTTTGCTGCGCCACGATGGCGGATTTGGTTTTTCGAGGGCCTTTCAGGCCGTTCTCTGCGGCATCGCCACCGGCATATTTACCCCCAACCGCATCGGCGAGTATGCGGGCCGCCTGATGTACCTGCGTCCGGAGGCTCGCACTGCCGGAGCCGTTTATACCTTTGCCAACCGCCTCGCCCAGATGCTGCCTACTCTCTGGGCGGGTATGTGGGGGCTGCTGCTGCTGGCAGAAAAACACGGCCCTGTACTCGCGGCCCAGGCTCCTGTTTCAGTGGCGGCAATCCGGGGTTTTGCCTGGATTTCCGGTCTTGCCGGATGCCTGCTGCTGGGGGCGATGCTCTTGCTTAAATATACGAAGCAACTGAATATCAGGATATTAAGCCGGAGAAAACTGTGGGCTGAGCTGGGTGCAGCCTTCGCTACCTTAGACATGGCCTCCTTGCTTTGGGTACATGGTCTGAGTTGCCTTCGCTACCTTGTATTTTCCCTTCAGTACTATCTGCTGCTGCGGGTGTGCGGGTATATGGGCGATGTAAGCGATGCATTTGCCCTGATCGCTGTGGTATTTTTGCTTAAATCATTTCTCCCTGCCTTTTCACTGGCTGAACTGGGGGTTCGCGAATCAGTGGCGCTGGCGGTGATGCCCTTGCTGGGGGTAGAGGCATTTATGGCTGTGGGAAGTGCCTTTTTGTTGTATATTCTCAACCTGGTCGTGCCGGCAATAGCAGGGCTGGTCCTCCTCAACCGCATGAAAAGCTGAACAATGGAATGGATTGCTGTTTTTTTTTCGCTCTGTATGCTGGTCTATGTGGGCATCGTCTTTCGCAGCGCCTGGCATTTTCGCTACATGCGGACCGAGGAGCATTTGCCGGACAAGCTTCCCTTTGTTTCGGTGGTGATTCCTGCCAGGAACGAAGAGCGCCGCATTGCGACCTGCCTTCACAGCGTGCTTCAGCAGCAATATCCCGCCGGGAAGTTTGAGGTCATATTGGTAAACGACCATTCTACCGATGCGACCAAAGCCATTGCGACCGTATTTGCTACGCGAAATCCGCAGCTTCGGGTCATAGACCTGGAAGCCCAGGGCATCAATGCCTATAAAAAAGCGGCCCTCAGTGCCGGAATCGCTGCCGCTCAGGGAGAGATTGTATTGCAGACAGATGCAGACTGCGAAATGGGTACGGGTTGGCTCTATCACATGGTGGCGCATTTTGACGCCACTACCGCACTGGTCTCCGGCCCTGTGCGGCTGATGAGCCAGGATCACTGGCTGGAGCATGTCCAGGCGCTGGAGTCTATGGGCCTGGTGGCCCTGGGGGCGGGTTCGATGGCGGCCCGCAGGCCCAATATGTGCAACGGGGCCAATATGGCCTACCGGAAGTCCGTGTTTGAAGAAGTGGGCGGCTTCGGCGGTCCCGAGGGAGTTGCATCGGGTGATGATGAGTTTTTGCTGCAAAAAATCCGCCGTCTGGGGCGCTACGAGATGCGCTTTGCCAAAAGCCGGGAGGCGATCGTTTATACCTTTACCCTGCCG
>RDXT01000346.1 GCA_004292985.1 Bacteroidota bacterium | reverse complement strand
GAAGGTATCCCGCTGGCTGCCGGGTGGCTCGACATCGGCGCGTATTGGGAAGGCAGTCTCGCGCAGATTACCTGGGCCACTTCCTGGGAGGAACAGGCGGATTATTTTGACGTAGAGCGGTCGGGAGACGGTCTCACGTTTGAGGCGGTGGGGCGTGTTGCAGCACAGGGGCACAGCCGGGAGCGGACCGCGTATCGCTTTGAGGATCAGGGGCCTGCGGAGGCTCCGGCTTCCGGGCGCGTGTATTACCGGGTCAGGCAGACAGGCACCGATGGCCGCACGGCCCTTTCGGAGCAGGTGGAACTGCCCTGGCGGGCCCTGGCCATCCGTTTGCAGGTATCACCCAATCCCTTTGTGGAGGTGCTCGATATAGAAGCCTTCGGCACCCGGAGCGCGGAGATGCATCTGCGCATCTGTGATGCGGGGGGGCGCCTGCTTGCCTCGCAGGTGCTGGCGGCGGGTGAAGAGCGCTGTCAGTTTTATCTTGAGGGGCTGGAGCCGGGTATCTATTTTTTTGAGGCCCGCTGCGAAAACTGGCAGGAGCACCGCAAACTGATCCGGAAATAAGGCAACACGCCTGATTAGCGAAGTTACACATCTGCACAGCGGGCCTGCACGTATGTTTGCGGGTGACTAACCCTGTCCTTATGCCCGGCGTAACAAGGGTATAACAAACACAGATTGTTCCTTTACCGGCCCTTACAAACACCGTTCTTTTAGCTCTCCTTAGCCTACGTTCTTTTCATAGGATTGGAAAAAACCTTTCAAACGCCATTTTGCAGCCATGTATGTACGGCTCCTCTGTCAAGCAGGGGAGCTGATTTTTTTTGGCTTTTTTTGTAAGACTGGACAGGATTTACAGGATTTACAGGATGGGATGATTTGGGGTAAGAAGCGGCTGGCGGTGTTTTTTCCTCACAAAATGCCGAAGGGCCTACTTCGATCTCGCCGCCATCTGTTTTTCCAGAAACTCCACCAGACGGGCCATCAACTGGTCATTATTGAATCGCCCGCGGGCGAAGTTGCGCGCATGGGCGCGGACGGTATCAAACATACTCCGCTGCTCCACCAAAATGGAAACGGAGTCAGCAAAACGCCCGGCATCCTCGCCGATCATGACCTGGTCGCCGTGTGTCACTCCCAAGCCCTCCACAGCCAGCGGGGTGGCCACCACGGCCCTGCCTGCGGCCATCCACCGGATCATCAGTGCCCGGAGATCGCCTTTGTGCTGCACGGGCGCTACAAAAATGGCCTTATTTGCCAGAAACACCTCCTGAGGCTCATCTGTTACGATCACTTTTTTCGCTGCCAGAGAATCATAGCCTCCGCCCACTCCCCGGCCTCCGATGTAACATGTCAGCTCCGGATAGCGGCCATGCAAAACCGGCCATACCTCTGCCAGAAACCAGTCCAGCCCCCTGCGGTTGGGCGCCCAGTCCAGTGGCCCATACCAGGCCACCGAAGGATATTCCGGCTCGTAGTCCTCGGCGGGCAACAGCGAAAGGTCGGCCCCCGCCGGAAAAACAAAGGAGGGTTTGCTCAGGCCCAGCCCTTTTAAAACGCCCTCCTCGCGGCCCGAAAGCGGAGCAAGGGCATCAAAAGAGCCTCCCTTCATCGTCTGCTCTTCAAGGCGCTTCATGCGGACAGCCGTTTCGGCGCAGATGTACTTTTTGACCGGATTTTCCTGATTCTCGGCCAGCCGCAGCCAGTACTCATGCTCGATGCGGTGCGGGCGAAACAGGATCACAGCCTCTTTGCGGGCCTTACGGATGGCCGGAATATAATGCAGCATGCCCAACGATTCGAGCTGTACGAAGGCGTAGGGCGTTTTTTCAGCTATTTGTGCCAGCACTTTTTCAAACACCGGAGAGCGGAAGCGCTGGTGGTGAAAACTCTCTTTGCTAAAGATCAGGTGCGCCCATACGTCCCAGCTATTTACCCGCGTATCTACCGGAACAAAGTAAAAAGAGGCCATTTTGCGGATGTCCTCCGGGAGGTCCTTGCTGTCCACCTGCCTGCCTGCCGGATTCATGGCCAGCACCGTTACCTTATGTCCTGCCTTGTGATAGCCCCGGATGGCGCTCATCACAGCAAAAGAACCTCCGTTTCCGGAAGGCCAGGGAGAGACCGGAGTAATGATCAGGATATTGTGAGAAGCCATAGAAGATGCAAAAAGCCATTAATCCTCCAAACTTCACCGCCGGGTAAGATTTAGTTGCATTTCGTACAAAAATAGAAGTTTCCCTTCATTTTGATACATAGTTTTGTGTAATATTACTTATCGGAATAGTACAGAATTCAACCCCAATCATCTCATTCAGGCCTTAAACACACACCTTCGTAGTCCCCTCTCCGATTTTCGCCCACATAGCTTCCTATATCTGACACGCCCGCATCCAGGAAAGACCCCGTATGCATGCGTTCACTTTTTATTTAATACAGTTCAATCAACATCTAACTCCAAGATTCATGCACAAGATTCACCCCCACCCCTTTTCGTGTATCGTACTTGCCCTGCTGCTGTTGCTGGGGGCTATGCCCATTCAGGCGCAACCGCCCGGATTCAGCGACCAATTGTATATGAACGGATGGGCACAGCCCGTCGGGATGCTTTTTGACAATGCAGGCGCTATGTACGTCTGGGAAAAAGGCGGCAAAATCTATATTGTAAAAGACAGCATCAAACGCGCCACACCGCTGCTGGACATCAGTGAAGAGGTGGGCAACTATGCCGACTTTGGTATGCTGGGCTTCGTTCTGGACCCCGGCTATGCCACCAATGGCTATCTGTATGTGATGTACATCGTGGACAGGCACCACCTGATGAATTTCGGGACACCTGCCTACAATGCCTTTGCCAACGAATACAATGCGGCAACCATCGGCAGGATTACACGCTATAAAGTCAATAACCCTACCGATCACGCCAATGCAGCCGTAGATTACAGCACACGCCTGGTCCTGGTAGGTGAAACCAAAGAAACAGGTATTCCGGTGGTGCACCTTTCGCATGGCGTGGGTTCGCTGCTGTTTGGTACAGATGGTACCCTGCTGGCCCTTACCGGCGACAATGCCAGCTACAATGCCCAGGATACGGGCGGCGATGTAGGCGGCGCTTATGCCACCCAGGCCCTCGCTGATGGCATCATCCGTCCGGAAGAAAATGTGGGCGCGTATCGCTCTCAGATGGTTAACAGCCTGAATGGCAAGTTGTTGCGAATAGACCCGGCTACCGGAAACGGTGTGCCCTCCAACCCTTTTTACAACGTAAGTGCCCCCCGTGCAGCGCGCTCGCGTGTGTTTGCCCTCGGTCTGCGCAATCCCTGCCGGATGGCGATCGTGCCCAATACGGGCAGCCACTATGCCATTGACGGCAACCCCGGCGTGCTGATGATCGGCGATGTGGGCTGGTATTCTGCCGAGGAACTGAATGTGCTCACAGGCCCCGGACAAAACTTCGGCTGGCCCGGCTACGAAGGTAATGGATCGCCCACAGGCTATCTGGCCGCCAACCCCTACAACCAGGATGTGCCTACGTCCGGCGGATGTGCCCAGCCCTATTACCGCTTCAATGACCTGCTCAAGCAGTGGAATGGTGGCGCGCTGCCCACGTTCCCGGATCTCTGCAACCCCGGCAACAACCTCAACCCGTTGCAATATAACCTCTTCGTTCACCGCAAACCGGCTGTCAACTGGCGCGGCGGGGCTACCTATGCCTCCAAAAACGGCGTGAACTACGAAGTAGGCGCACCCGGCGGCGTTCCGGGACCGGACTTTGCAGGTAACTGTGCCATTGGTGGTGTGTGGTACACCGGCGACGATTTTCCTGCCAGCTACAAAAACACCCTTTTCTCTGCCGACTACGGAGGCAACTGGATCCGCCGTTTCAAATTTGACGGAAGCTTCCAGATAGACAGCATTTTTGACTTCGCCACAGGCCTGGGCCCTGTCGTTTCGATGGCGACCCACCCGACCCAGGGCGGTCTGTACTATATCCGCGTGTGGGACAACCAGATCCGGAAATTTTATTACAATCCCGGCAACCGGGCACCCAAAGCGGTTGCAACTCCGGCAGTCTCCTATTCTGCATCTAACTCACTGACTGTCAACTTTATTGGTTCCGGATCAACCGATCCTGACGGTACGCCGATCGCTACCTATAGCTGGAACTTTGGCGACGCGACCCCTCTGAGTAACCTGGCCAATCCGACACATACCTTCACGGCGGCTCCGGGTGTGCCGACTACCTTTACTGTCACCCTGACCGTAACCGACGCAGGTGGCCTGAGCAACAGCACGACTGTCAAAGTTTCGCTGAACAACACCCCTCCGGTGATCGTTTCGACCAGCCTCGACCCCATTACCCAATATGGAATGGCAGGTCCCAACAACATCCCCCTCAATGCTGTGGTTACAGATGCAGAGCATACTCCCGCACAACTGAGCTGGGCCTGGCAAACGGTGCTGCACCACGACACCCACAACCACGAAGAGCCTGCGGACAACAACAGCTCTACCTCCACCGTGATTAACCCCATCGGATGTGAGACAGGCGTTACCTATTATTACGAAATCCGCCTTACTGTAACAGATGCCGCAGGGCTTTCGGCCAGTTTCAGCAAAAACCTCTATCCGGACTGTGTGCCTGTAACAGAAAATGATGCTGCGGGCTACTATAACGGCCAGAGCGTAACGGTAAATGTGCTGGCCAATGACCACTCCTTTGAACCCCTGAACCTGAGCAGCTTAACGGTAACGAGTGGCCCTGCAAACGGCAATACGCTTGTAAATCCTGACGGTACGATTACCTATACGCATAATGGCGGCGGGTCAAACAGCGACAGCTTCACCTACACAATCGCCGATACCGATGGCGATGTGTCAGCCCCCGGCACCGTAACCCTGACCCGTCTGACCCCTCCGACGATTGTGATTAATACCCCGGCAGCGGGTGCGAATATCCCTGGGAATCAGGCGACTATAACCTATACCCTTTCGGGCAATACCACAGGAGTTACGGGCATACGCTTTACGGTAGATGGCGGCGCTCCGATTGTGGACAACAGCCTCGACGGCAGCTTCCAGCTCACGGGCCTTCCGCTGGGCGCTCATACAGTTGTTGCCGTGCTGCTCGATGCGACCAGCACACCCTACACCTTCCCCGAATCTGACGACCAGGTGTCCTTTACCAACGTAAGTCTCGCAGCCGCATTTGGCCATGTGATGAGCATTGTGATCGAAGAAGAGCAGGTATTTGGCGGAAGTAACCACACCGATTTCCCGGTAATGTTCAACCTCAGCCAGCCAGAGCTTCGCACCATCAGCAATGGCGGCCTGCTTCAGAATGCCAATGGCTACGATATTGCCTTTGCAGACGCCTCAGGAAATGCCCTCGATTTTCAGGTCGAAAAATACAATCCGGTGAGCGGCAATCTGATCGTGTGGG
>RDXT01000345.1 GCA_004292985.1 Bacteroidota bacterium | reverse complement strand
AAATGTTCGGTACGTTGACAAATCTTTCCTTTTATCGTACGATGATTCATCATATTTATTGCTTTGTGTGGCTTATTACTTATTATTGGATTATTTTATCAGAGAGACCAAACATGGTTTAAACAAAGTAAGGCATGGATTGAATACCTGACCAGGTGTCAGGCGTTATTGCAATTAGGAAAACCTGTTGTTGATATTGGTGTATTTACCGGCGAAGAAATTCCGAGCCGATCTATATTGCCTGATAGATTGATAAACACATTGCCCGGTCTGTTTGGAAAGGAAAAAGTGGAGGTGGTGCTGACCGGAGATACCTATGACGATGCATACGAGGCCGCCCGGAAAGACTGCGAAGAAAACGGGAAGGTGTTCATTCACCCCTTTGATGATCCGGAAGTGATTGCCGGGCAGGGAACAGTCGGCCTGGAAATCCTGGCTGACAGCCAGAAAAAAATTGACTATCTGTTTGTTCCGGTCGGCGGTGGCGGACTGGTCGCAGGGCTGGGAAGCTACTTTAAACAACTGAGTCCCCAGACCAAAATCATCGGCGTAGAGCCGCTGGGCGCTCCGGCCATGTACGAGTCGCTGAAGCAAAACAAGGTCGTGCAACTGGGCGACATTGATAAGTTTGTGGACGGCGCTGCCGTGAGGAGGGTAGGGGATCACACCTTCGATATCGCAAGGGCGGTGGTGGACGACATGATACTCGTGCCCGAAGGCAAGGTCTGCTCCACCATTTTGCAGCTGTACAATGAAGAAGCCATTGTGGTCGAGCCTGCGGGTGCACTGAGCATTGCGGCGCTGGACCAGTACCGCGAGCAGATCCGGGGTAAACGGGTGGTATGTGTGGTCTCCGGAGGCAACAACGACATCACCCGGATGGAGGAAATCAAGGAGCGAAGCCTGCTGTTCGAAGGGCTGAAACACTATTTCCTGATCCGTTTTCCCCAGCGTGCAGGAGCACTCCGCGACTTCCTGGTCAATGTGCTGGGACCAAAAGATGACATTACCCATTTTGAATACGCCAAAAAGAACAACCGCGAAAACGGACCGGCCCTTGTGGGGATCGAAGTAGAAAAACGGGAGGACTATGAGCGTCTGGTGGCGCGCATGGAGGCCTTCCGTGTGGACTTTGAGAGCTTGAATGATAAGCCTATGCTGTTTAATATGCTGGTCTGACGTTTTTTACAATTATTTCCGTTTGCCATGCTCGTAATGAAATTTGGTGGCGCATCCGTGAAAAATGCCGCTGCCGTACAAAATGTAGCAAACATTATCCGCCTATATACCGACCAGCCTTGTCTGGTGGTGCTGTCGGCGATGGATAAAACAACCAACCACCTGGAGCACCTGGCTTTTCTGGCCCGCGACAACCGCGAACTCGATGCCAAAGACCAGTTTCAGCGCATCATGCGTTTTCACCTGGGCATTATCCGCGACCTCTTTGGCGATGCTTCCGCACCCGTCGAAGCGAAAGTGCAGCCCTATTTTAATGAAATGGAGCGGATCGTGACGGGCATCCTGATGCTGGAAGAGTTTCCGCCCCGGATCTACGACCGGATTGTGGCCTATGGAGAGCTGATCTCCACGGTCATCGTTTCGGCTTATCTCGAATTTGCCGACATCCCCTCCTTCTGGCTCGATGCCCGGCAGGTGATCAAAACAGATGCTACCTGGAAGCAGGCAGGCGTGATCTGGTCACTGACCGAAGAAAATATCCGCCGGGGCGTAGCGCCGCTGGTGCAGCCAGGCCGCGTAGTGATTACCCAGGGTTTTATCGGGTCCACCACCGGCGGGCATACGACCACCCTCGGCAGGGAAGGTTCGGACTATACCGGCTCCATCTTTGCCCATTGCCTCAATGCCGAAAGCCTGACGGTGTGGAAGGATGTGAAGGGCATTCTCAATGGCGACCCCCGCATCCGGCAGCATACAGTGAAGTTAGATAAACTGTCCTACGAAGAAGCGGTAGAAATGACCTTTTACGGAGCCAGTGTCATTCACCCGAAAACCATTAAACCGCTCTATAACAAGGGAATACCGCTCAAAGTCAAGTGTTTTCTCGATGTGGAGGCCGAAGGTTCGGTGATCTCTTTTGAAACCAATCCGGAGCCGGTTGCCAGCTATATTGTCAAAAAAGCACAGACATTTATCCGCATCAAGCCCAAAGATTTCTCTTTTATGGAGGAAAGGCTGATGCAGGAAATTTTTGACCATCTGCATAAAAGCAACGTAAAGGTGAGCCTGGTGCAGAATTCGGCCATCTCCCTTATGCTCTGCGTGGACGAAAAACTTTCTGAAAACGCTGAGTTTGAGGCGCTTCTGTTAGATAAATTCACTGTCGAGATTCGCAACGGGCTTCAGTTGTACACCATCATCAATTTCTCTGTCAAAGACCTGAAAGAGGCCTCGGAGGCGGTGATGGTGCAGCAACATGAAAATAAGTTGTATCTTGTGAAGTGATTCGAACTTTTTTCAGAGCGGCTATTCTCCCGATTGCAGCGCTGCTCGTACTACTCTATATATCCTGTACCCAGGGGAGTCAGACACAACTCCCTGAGGGAGAGAGGCTTGCACGCCAGTATTGCGGCAGTTGCCATCTGTTTCCCGGCCCGGAACTACTGGACAAAAAGACATGGGTGCAGGGAGTGCTTCCCCGCATGGCATTGCGGCTTGGTCTGGGCAGTCCGGATTCGGAGGCCCCCAACGACGATGCTACCCGGAAAAGGCTCATGGGCATTCTGCCCGGAAAACCTGTGATCTCCCCCGGCGACTGGGAAAAAATCATCACATACTACCGTGAGTCTGCGCCTGCCTCCTTGTCTGTGCAGGCAGATAAACCTGCGACGCAAGACACTGCGAGCCTCTTTCAGGCGCAACGCAGCAATATCCCCGTAGCAGCCCTGGTGGCGGGACTTAGCTATGATTCGCTTAACAAACGGATTTTTGCCGGCTTAAAAGGAGGGATACTCTACGTTTTTGATGGCAATTTGCAGGCAATTGATTCATTTCAGACGCCCAGCACAGCTGTGCAGGTGCTTGGGCGGCCAGACAGGGGCATTGATGTGCTTTCGGTGGGACCTATGGTGCCCTCAGATGCAGATAAAGGCGAATGGGCGCAGGTAAGCCCCCGCGTGGAGGGTCGTTTTCAGGTAAAGGTTCAGCAAAAAGGCCTTCGGCGACCCGTCTATATGGCCCAGGGCGACCTGAATCAGGATGGCCGCTCCGATGCAGTTGTTTGTCAGCACGGACATTATACAGGTAAACTGAGCTGGCACGAACAGCAGGCAGATGGCTCCTACAAAGAGCACGTGATCGAGGAGCGGCCCGGTGCCCGCATTGCCTATATCGCCGACCTCAACCACGACCAGCTTCCGGATATCCTCACCCTCTGGGCGCAGGGAAAAGAAGAGGTGGTGTTCTACGCCAACAAAGGGAATGGGCAGTTCGCAAAAGAAAATTGGCTGGAATTTCCCTCCGTGTACGGTTCGGCCTATCTGGAAATCGCCGATATGAATGGTGACGGCTTTTTTGATCTAGTGTACACCAACGGCGACAATGCCGACTATTCGCAGATTCTCAAACCTTACCACGGCATCCGCATTTTTCAGAACGACGGACAAAATCATTTCACAGAAGCCCATTTTTACCCCATGTACGGCGCATCCAAGGCCCTGGCCCGTGATTTTGACCAGGATGGAGACCTCGACATCGCTGCTATTGCCTATTTTCCCAGCTATCTCAGCGGTAAACCAGAGTCCTTTGTGTATCTTGAAAATAAAGGCGGCTACGTTTTTGCTCCTGCGTCTTTTCCGGAGGCAAATACAGGCAGGTGGCTTTGTATGGATGCCGCAGATACCGACGGCGATGGCGACACCGATCTGCTTCTGGGTTCTTACAGCAGCTCCGTCAGCTTTGCGCCGATGGATATTCAGGGGCAGTGGAGCAGCGAACGACGGGGTGTTTTGCTGCTGAAAAACAAGCTAAAGCACTAACAATCAAGCTTCTACCTGAACTTCAGACACACCGGCATGGAGACTTTTGTTTCCTGCCCGGTATAGGTGAGACTGCCTGTGCGGCGATTGCGCCTGAAAATCTGGATGTTGTCACTCTCCTGATTGGCCACGAGCAGGAATTTGCCCGAAGGGTCTATCGCAAAATTCCGGGGTGTTTTTCCCAATACGGACTGGTGGCCTTTGGGAGTGAGTTTGCCGCTTTTCGCATCTATCGCAAAAACAGCGAGGCTATTGTGGCCCCGGTTGGAGCTGTATAAAAACTTTCCGTCGGGAGACACGTGGATGTCGGCGCAGGAGTTGCTGCCAGTATAGTCCGCCGGGAGTGTGCTTGTGGTCTGTACAGGCGTGAGGCTGCCCGCTTCGTATGTATAGGCGGTAACCGTAGCATTCAGTTCGAGGACGGCATAGGCGAACTTTCCTCCGGGATGAAAAGCAAAGTGGCGGGGGCCTGCACCATCGGCTGTTTTGACAAAAGGCGGAGTTCCGGTGCTGAGGGTTCCGCTGACCGAATCGAGGCGGTAGGCCATGATTTTATCGGTTCCCAGATCGGCTACAAACACATCCCGGTTATTGGGGGCAATATTAATGGAGTGCACATGCGGCTTTTCCTGCCGCTCTGCATTTACACTGCTGCCGCTGTGACGGATCGTCTGCGCCGCTTTTCCGAGAGAGCCGTCGGGCTGGATGGGTAGCACACAAAGGTCGCCGCTGCCATAATTGCCTGCGATACACCATTTGCCGCTGGCGTCCACCTCTATGTGGCAGGGCCACACACCTTCGCTGGGCTGGGTATTTAGCTTGCTGAGCTGGCCGCTTTTTTCATCAAAACGAAAGGCGCTCACGTGGCCCGGATCATTTTCTTCGACTGCATAGAGAAACTGCTTGTCGGGCGAAAGGGCTAAGAATGAAGGGTTTACAAGACCCTTGGCGACGCTTGCCAGGCTGAGCGCTCCGATTGCGGGATCGAAGCGATACACATAGATCCCTTCGCTGCCCCGGGCAGTGTAGGTGCCTGCAAACAGATAGGAGTCCTTCTGCGCGTAAACGGAGCTCAGCCATATGAGTGGCAGCATCAGGGCGAATAGCAGTTTCATCGTAAGTCAAATAAGAGTTTCTGCGAAATTAGTCAGAATTGGCGATATTGCTGCCGCCTGCTGCTGGTGCAGGCATGATTTAGCCCGATTCAACCTTCTCCCGGATGAACAAGAACCTTTTCCTGATCTCAGGCGTATGTGCGATACTGCTTTTCGCCTGTAATGAAAAACCCGCTATGCCTGCCATTTCTTATCCGCCTACTGCAAAAGTCGATCAGACAGACCTCTATTTTGGTACTTCTGTAGCTGATCCCTACCGCTGGCTGGAAAACGATACCGCTCCCGATGTGGAAGCCTGGGTCAAATCCCAAAACAAAGTAACCTTTGCCTATCTGGACAAAATCCCCTTCA
>RDXT01000008.1 GCA_004292985.1 Bacteroidota bacterium | reverse complement strand
CCGCCCAGCAGCAGCTGGTTGATCTGGTAAAAACTTTTCTCATAATAGACTGCCTTCAGTTTCCGGAGGGCAGGCGCTTCGGTATCGGGAAGGGTGGCCAGTTCGCGGCGGTATTTTTCGCGCGAGGAGGACAAAAAATCTGCGGGGATACTCCCCTGGGGCATAAGCCTTGGCGGCGAACAAAAATCCTGCGCCAGCCCGGAGACAGAGCAGAGCAAAACAGAGAGCAGCAAAAAGCTATGTTTCATGGGACATCATTGCTGGTCGCTGAGCCTGTCGAAGCGCCGCACATCTCAGCATTTTCGGTTTACTTTCGTAATGGAAAATACTGCTTTTTTCACTCCTGGCAAACGACAAACGACAATCTGATAGGGCTGGGTAATGGCATCGCTCGCTACGCAGTTGCTGCCCGGCGATTCGTGCATCACTTCCACAGCGAGGCTGTTGCCTTCCTGCCGGATTTCGCGGATCAGGGTGCGGTAGCCTCCCGAAGAGCGGCTCCCCATACAACTGACTACCACGCAGGACTCTGTAAAATTGACAGCAGGTAGCGGCGGCGCGGGCATCCGGTTGGCATTGATTTTCTCCCAGAATGTTTTCCAGTCAGATTCATTCAAAATCAACTGGTTCAGGCTGTCTTCGATGGCGCTGTATCCGCCTTCGGCCAGGACCTCAAACTCTACCGGAGACAATGCACCGTCGTCTGTATTTCCGTTCTCGGCCTGACGGGGAGTTTTACAGGCCCAGGCCAGGGAGGCCAGCATCAGCAGAAAAAAAAGCAGGCGTTTCATATTAACAGGATAGCATCAGGAAAAACGGCGTAATAATGTACGGAATGCCACAAAGCGGTTTCCGTATCTGTCAGCGACCTCTTGCCGCAGGCGATTGCCATCGGTTTGCAGGTATTGCTGATATGCGTCTTCATGGATGCAGGTGTACTGGATATTGTAGGTCGAGGTGCCGGGTTCCGGCTCAGGTTCGAGCAACTGGTGAAAGTTAGACTCAGAAAAATAGCCCGTGCGCATCACATCTGGCACGTGAACTTCCTGCATCCACCTCAGCCAGTCGGCTTCGATGTCCTTTTCGATCATTATTGTTACGCTATAAATAAGCATCGCGTAAATTTGGCTTGAAGATAGTATAAATTTCCGGCATGGAATGGATATTTCCGCCATATCCCATCTCAACGGAGGAGCGGGACGGCAAAACGTATGTCTGGGACCCGATCCGGCGCAAGTGGCTGGTGCGGCAACCCGAGGAGTGGGTCCGTCAGCACCTGATTTGCTATCTGGTGCTGGACCGCAAGGTGTCCCGCGCGCGGATCGGTGTGGAAAAGGAAATCCGCTACCGCGACCTGCG
>RDXT01000007.1 GCA_004292985.1 Bacteroidota bacterium | reverse complement strand
CCGGACCTGCTGCAAAGCGTGAGCCTGGGGCAGATCGCTTCGTATCTGGGGATCACGCAGGAGACGCTGAGCAGAGTCAGGGGACAGGGTGCAGGGAACAAGGCACAGGGAGCAGAGAAATAGGGGAGCATTTTTTGACTTTTGTCAAATATGAAAGAGGGAAAATGGTGCGTTATTTCCTCGTGTAACAAACAAACCATTTTATTTTTTCACGTATGAAAAAGTCAGTTTTCCACTGCCTGGTTCTGCCCTTGGTGGTAGCGCTTACTGTGCTGTTCTCCGCTTGTGCGGAGGAGTCTTCGACCGTAGATCAGACACGCATTTACACGATCTACGAGGTGTTTCATGATGCCAATGAGGGCAAAACCTATGCGCGGGCGACCTTCCGCTTCGGTAATGCGCTGGGTACGCTGCTGCGACTTTCTACTGGCGCGAGTGTAACCTTCAATGGCGACGCAATGGCCTACCAGCCTGCGGGCTATTATGAAAAAGCCTATGAAGGCGTGCTTACAGGCGGCACTTTTGTCTATGACGACCTCGATGGCAACACCTACACCAATTCGGTGTCAGGGATCAAACCTATTGCCTTTCCGGCAGATTCGATCAGCCTGAGCAAGTCTGCCGACTATGAACTCACCTGGGTGGGTGATCCGCTGGGTCCCAACGGCCCTTCGACTGAGAATGTGGGTCTGCTGGTGTCTGCCAAGCTTTTCCTGGAACTGGATGCCAATGCTACTTCTGTCAAAGTGAACTCCAGCCAGTTGGCGAGCCTCACGAATGGCCCTGCGATTGCGGTGATGGATCGTTATTTTATCCGGGAATTGGCAGAGAAAACGGATGCGGGCGGTTCGATCACGGGTAAATACCGGGCGCTGAACAAAGCGGTGCAGATTACGGATTGAGAATCGGGTTAATACCGGATTCGGAGGCCTGCTGCGGAGACGCGGCAGGCCTTTTGTATGACGGCAGAGGCGTGGGCAAGGCAGCTAAGATACCGGTCCGCTGGACCGGGCAGCTCTGCTTGAAAACGTATTTTCTACAAAGATAGCGGTGCGCTGCACCGCTGCCTCCGGCCTCGGCTGTGTTTCCTGAAAACTGTTCGCAAAACGCCCGCAGGTTCGGGAAACGCTGCGGGGTTTTGTGGTTAATATTTTCCGCCGAGAATCCGCTGATTATGCTCTGAGCCTTCCGGAAAGGCGGGCAGTCGTGCGGGTACGGAAGTAATCCCGGTGGTATCGGTCAGGGCTTTCATGAAGCTGATGATGTCGCGGATTTCCTGCTTGTTCAGGTTGAGTGGGTCTGTGGGCAGGGTCTGGTTGGGAAGCGGTATGCCAATGCCTGCGCCGCCGCCTTTGTTGTC
>RDXT01000344.1 GCA_004292985.1 Bacteroidota bacterium | reverse complement strand
GCAGGAAAATTTTGTCGCCCGGATTCTGGTAGAGCAGCCATGACAAAGAAACCTGTCCCTTGGCGGCATTGGCCCGGAAATCAGCCAGTTGTACGCCGGGTTGTGCCAGTTGTGCCAGCTCCGCTTCCAGCAGGGTCTGGTCGTCGGTGGTCGTCGGTGCGACATAGGTTTCGCTCACATTCAGCACGGGTGTGGTAAATACGCCGGCAGCAACGGAGCCCTCCGCGCCGAGGGGGCGCTGAGCGTGAACAATCGTACAAACAAGAGCAGAAAGGAGGAGGGTGGATAAATACTTTTTCACTATGAACAGGCATAGGGCGGGTAAAATGCCCTATTTTGTGCTATGTAAAATTAGCAAGTAACCAGAAATGAATATATTTGACTCAACAGATTCATTACATGTGTAATAAATCGGCCCTTATCTCCCCTAAATGAAATCCTCTTTCTGGCCGGCGGGGGTGTTTGCAGCAGCGTTGATCCTCCGGCTGGCGCTCACCTGCGCCTATCTGACCACGGCGGGCAGTGACCGGAATCTTCAGGCGCTGGCGGGCATGTCACTGCTTGAACATCAGGGGCTTACGCTCCCTGAGGCCGATCCGCAGGATGTGTCAGCGCTTACCCGGCAAGCACTGATGGGCTGGCCTGCCGGATACAGCCTGCTCTTTGCAGCGGCCAGGGCCCTGGGCCTGCCTGTGTGGACGGCTGTCTGGTTGATTGAAATCGCAGGTGTGTTGTTGGTTTTTGGAGGGCTATGGACATTTGCCCGGCAGATGCTGCAAAAAAATGCACAGCTATGGCTTTTTACCTGCGCGCTGCTGAGTTTTTCCCCGCTTCATTACACCAGCGTTACCGATGAGTACGCATTAGGCCTTTTCCTGATGGGGCTTTCCTGCTTTCAGGGGCCTGATTCAAAGCGCCGGAGCTTTTTCGGATTGCTGTTGATCGGCTGTGCAGCCTGGATGCGCTTTGCCTACTGGCCCCTGATGCTGACACCTGTCTGGGTTTGGGCCTTGCAGTCGCTGCGTCCGGAAGGCAAAAAAAGCCTCTCCTGGCTCATGGCAGGCCTGATCGTAGCGATTCTCACCCTCGCTTCCTACAGCCTGTTTTCAACGCCGGGCTTTCGGGATGAAAATGTAGTCAGCGCCCGGCCCGGCCTGGCTGAATGGCATGTAGAAAACCTGCTAATGCACGACGCTTTTCCCATCAAGGCATTTTTATATACCAGCATAGATGCGCTGGCTGCCAAAAGCGCAGTTCCCGCTGTGGGAATTATGTTGCTGAAAGGCGTTTTTATCCTCATTTCTGCGGGGATATTGCTACCTCTGCTGCTACGGTATATAAAGGGCGCCCATTTCCTGAAAAACGATCTGCTGACCTGGGGCGTACCTGTGCTGCTGTTGTGCTGGGCCAGCCTGCTGTATTTTTCGCTGGTAAACGCGCCTGTGTATCACGATGGCCGCGACATCTGGACATTTGTTGGCGAGACCCGCTATTTTGCGCCTGCGATGATCATTGTGCAATTGTTTGTCTGTCAGGTAGTTGCGAATAAAGAAGATGCATTAAGCCGGGTATTCGGCATAGGGTTAATTCTTTTTCTCCTGCTGGCTGCCGGGCACAGCGCCCTCCGGATCAGGCAGTTGCTGGCCGGAAGCACCCACGAAACGCGCTTTTCGGAGAAAGACCAGCTTTTTCAGGAGGTGTTCCGGTACTCGGAGGAAGCGAAGGGGCAGGGTCAGGAGGTGTGTTTTGTAGCGGGCAACCTGATTGCCGAGGAGGAAATGCGCAGTATTGCTGCTTTGGGAGGAGCGCATCCGCTGCGGATGGAGCTTGCCTGCGCCGAAGGGCTTTCTGCTTCCACCGAAATGGTAGTGATCGTGTATGTGCCTGAAAATGAACCGCTTTGCGAGCATCTGCAGTCCATGTCCTGGCAGGAAATCTATCATACATCCGCAGGCCGCCTGCTTCAAGCCCGCCTGCTGCCATGAAAGCTGCCCACATCTGGATAGGATTGCTTCTGCTGCTGGCCATCGCGATGAGGGTCGAGCACCGCTACTTCTACCGCAATTTTTTCCCGGATACCCAGGCCCAGCTCGCAGCCGCCGATTCCTGGCTGAAGGGCGGTGATTTTGCCATTTGTGAGGCTGATACAAGTGCCCCAGAGGGCATCGGCAGTCACTCCATGCGCACCTTTCCACCGGGCTACAGTTTGCTTGTGTATCTCGTCTATCTGTTGCTACATGACTGGATATCAGCCGCTTTCTGGATAGATGCACTTGCCGTTGCGGCCCTGCTATGCGGGATGCTGGTCTGGCTCAGGCGTCTGGGTACGCCGCCTGTGGGGCAGATCGTCTGGCTGATATTCGCCGCCTGCGCGCCCGCACCTTTTCATTTTATGGCCGCCTCCGACCTGATCAGTGCCGCCTTGTTTGTGTGGTCGCTGGCCTTTCTGACGAGGGAGCGCTGGGAGAAACTTTCTTCCTGGCTACCCGCGATAGTTTGCCTCGCTGCGGCACTCTGGATCAGGCCCGCCTATCTGCCTGCGCTGGGAATTGTACCTTTGTACCTCTTTTTCAGGAAGAATGAGGATGGAAAGAGGCATATAGGAGTGGCTGCAGTAGCTTTATTGGTATGCGGACTGGCTGTTGTCTTGTTTTGGGTGCTTAACTGGCGCTCAGATACCCTCCTGGGGCAAACAAAACCCGGATTTTACCCCCAAAATCTGCTTCATGCCGATGTTTTCCTGCTCAAATCCTTTTTTTATTACGGAATTCCCCACGAACAGCAGATATCAGAGCGAATGCCTGCCCTTTATCCCGTTTTTAAGGCAGTTTCATTCCTGTTAAATGGCTTGTTAATGGCAGCGCTTGTCTGGGCAGTCCTTGGCAGTCGCCGGGCGCGGGCATCCGGATTTTCCCTGCTGCTTGTGCTGAGTGCGGGCTGGACCCTGGGGATGCTGGCCCTGCTTTCGCTGGTCTGGCCGGCGGATACCTGGAACTGGATCAGCTACTGGACTTTTTTGATGGAAACCCGCTACTATGCACCGCTTCAGCTGCTGGCGCTGGCCCTGCTGTGGAGTGCGGCATTTTCCGGCAGCGGGCAGCGGGTGGCAAAGATGATCCGCATCTGGATCCTGTGCGCAACTGCCCTTAATATGCTCTGGCCCGTGTACATGCATGTTAATCTGCTGCGCCAGGGCAGGCTGAACGCTTCTTTTCCGGAGCAGCACTGGCCTGAAACGCTGGAGGCCATCCGGACCTGGAAAGCGGATCATCCGGGCCGTACGCTTCTTTTTCAGGAGCCTAACGGGGGGCAGGTCGCAGCCATTGCCGGGGCCTGTATTTTGCCTCAGTCTATCCCGGCCAGATGCAACGAATCATTTGACAGTCAGGAAATTACCCTTATGTATAAAGGCCTGAAAAGCGATGATCCGCCTCCGGGAGAAGTATATGCCGCCTGGGGAGATGTTGTTTTGTATTTAATTGAATGTGAATGATTTACTTTTTAAAACCAAGTATCTCTTTTTCATATTCAGGAATTAGTTTTAGATTTGTGGCCATGTATCTATGTGGAAACGGTTCCTAAACGGCTTACTCTCTTGGATATTTTTGACAAAATTGACCGAAATATGGCGACCAACCTGGGACAATATGCGTCCATAGGTCATGGTTACCTCGCTTTCCCGAAACTGGAAGGTGAAATTCTGCCCCGGATGAACTTTCGCGGCAAAGAAATGCTGGTATGGTCCCTGAATAACTATCTGGGCCTCGCCAATCACCCTGAAATCCGCAAAGCGGATGCGGAAGCTGCTGCCGAATTTGGCATGGCTTACCCTATGGGTTCCCGTATGCTCACCGGAAACTCTGATCAGCATGAACACTTTGAGGCGGAAGCCGCTGCGTTCATGCAAAAAGAAGATGCCTATCTGCTGAACTATGGCTACCAGGGCTGCATGTCTATCATCCACACCCTCACTGACCGCAAGGACGTGATTGTGTATGATCAGCTTTCGCACGCCTGCATCATGGACGGCATGAGCATGAGCCTGGCCAAGCGTTTTGTGTTTGCACACAACGACATGGAGCAGCTCGAAGACCGCCTGCAGAAAGCGAAACGCATTGTGGAGCAGACAGGTGGTGGTATCCTCATCATCACAGAAGGGGTTTTCGGCATGAAAGGCGACATGGGCAATCTGGCCGGTATCGCTGCACTGAAAGAAAAATACGGCGCCCGCCTGTTTGTAGATGATGCGCATGGATTTGGTACCATGGGCGCTACAGGTATCGGCACAGGTGAACACTACGGCGTTCAGGATAAAATTGACGTTCTGTTTAATACCTTCGCCAAGTCTATGGCAGGCTTTGGAGCCTTCGTTGCGGGCGACAAAAAGGTAATCAACTACCTCAAGTACAACATGCGCAGCCAGATCTACGCCAAGGCACTCTGTATGCCGATGGTGGTGGGCGCTATCAAGCGACTGGAAATGCTGCGCACCATGCCCGAACTTCGTACGAAGCTCTGGACAATCGTCAATACGCTTCAGCAAGGTCTGCGCGAGCGCGGCTTCGACATCGGTCCGACCGAGTCTCCGGTTACGCCTGTGTACCTCAAAGGCTCGCCCATCGAAGCCATCGGTGTGGTGGCTGACCTGCGCGAAAACTACCGCATTTTTGCCTCCGGAGTTGTGTATCCTGTCGTCGAGCGCGATGTGATTATGCTCCGTCTGATCCCCACTGCGTCCCATAGCGAGGAGGATGTTCGCTATACTTTGGATGCTTTTGAGCAGATTCGGGCAAAAATTGAGGCCGGAGCCTACAGAAACCCACAATACGCAGCCCTAATGCTGTAATTTATTTGGCGGGTAACGATTTTTTGCTTTAAATTGCCTCAAACACAAATAGTAAACAAAATGGAAAAATACTTAAAGCTGAAAGGCATCGTGCTCGGTGTCGAGGAGGACTTCTCCAAATTTTACGAGAAGGGCAACAAGGCCGCCGGAACGCGTGTCCGTAAAGCCCTTCAGGAGATCAAGGAGCTATCCCAGGAGATCCGTAAGGAAGTCCAGGAAAAGAAAAACAGCGAAGACTGATCTGTCCGTTTACGCTGCTACTCCAACGAAAAATGAGTCCCAAAGGGACTCATTTTTGTTTTTAGGATATTTTGCAGAAAAGTTATTCCGTCAGTGCCTCTTTCAGTTGTGCCCGCAGCGCATCGGATGCTTGTACCAGCGGGAGCCGCACGTCTGGCCCGCAGATGCCCAGCAGGTGCATCATAGCCTTGACCCCCGCAGGGTTGCCTTCCACAAAGTTGAGGTTCATGAGCTTCAGCAAACGGTAGTGCAGGTGCCGCGCTCCGGCAAAGTCTCCGGCCAGGGCCAGGCGCACCAGTTCGCAGAAGGGTTTTGGCAGGGCATTGCCAATGACAGAGATCACCCCTTCGCCCCCCAGGGCCGCTACGGGCAGCGC
>RDXT01000006.1 GCA_004292985.1 Bacteroidota bacterium | reverse complement strand
AACATGATGCCGCAGCCAAAATTCCAGAAAGAAACCCCATAGCGTTCCAGGTGCTCCCACATCGAGCCGCCCTCGTTGTAGTCTTCGGGATAAATGGCCCCCGAAGCGCCTTCAAAGGCCATATTTCCGGGTGCCTTGGAGTCCTGGCGCATATTGCGGGCACCTGCATAGGCGGAGGTCACACTGGTTTCGACCCATTCGTTGGGATAGGTGCAGACCAGCCATCGGTGGCCGTCGGCGCTGTGGTCGGCATCCACATAAAAATTGTCGGCGATCGCAAACTGCCGCGCCAGGGCCAGGTGGTTGGGCATCACGGTCGTGTTTTCGACCTTGCTGCTCCCGTCGCGGTTGCTGAAGCTGGCACCCTCACCAAAGCGTGCCAGCGCTGCCTCTCCTTTGCCCTTCGGAAACTGGCCATATACCTCGTCGTAGGTGCGGTTTTCTTTGGACACAAAAATGATGTGTTTGATCGGAGAGGACGAATGGCCGGGATACAGCGGCACCGGATTGCCTTTGCGGTCGGCAAAACGGGCATCTCCCGAAGGGAGAAACTGGAAGTTGTTGCGCAGCACCTGGCCCGTCAGTTCATCCATTTTTTTATCATTCGGAATCTCAAACAGGCTCACCGTCCCTTTCATCAGGCTGCCGACACTGCTGCCTTCGGGGCCGGGGGTGAAGGTAGAGCCGCCATTGGGACCACTCCCGAAGCCTTTGGCATTGGCGACAATGAGGTGTTTTCCGTCGGGGCTGACTTTGAGTTTGGAAGGAAACCATCCCACCGGGATCATCCCCCGCATTTCGAGGTTGAGCACATCTATCACACCCACGGCATTGAGTCCGGCCAGGGCCACGTAGAGCTTGCGGCCATCGGGTGCCAGGGCCAGCCCGAAGGGAATCACCCCCCGCAGCGACCGCAGACGCGGATCAGGCGTGATAAAAATCTGTTTCGTAACGATATTTACATTCCGGTCTATCACTGAGATGCAGTCATTGTTGCCATTGCTCACAAACACATAGCGATCGGTCGCCACCACTGAGTTGGGGCTGGAACCGCCGACCGCCGGGAAATTGTCGAGCCTTTCACCCACCTGAAAGCCCGTTTTGATCTTTGCGGTAACCTCCTGTTTGCCAAGGTTAATGATCCACATCGAAAAGGACTCCGGCGCGCGCGGATCCCCCAGGCCGGGAATGTCGAGGCTGTCGGTATGAATACCTTTTTCAGCCTCTTCGGAGAGATAGGCAAATGGCGGATTTTGCAGAGCGGTCTCTTTGGGGCGTTTCGGGTCCACAGACGGGATCCATTTATATTCATACATCCCCACATTCACCACAAAAGCCTCTTTTTCGTCGGGAGAAAGCGC